>CAZHJO010000335.1:0-3874 GCA_964532755.1 uncultured Maribacter sp.
AACATCAGACCGGATACCTGTGGTACGGTAAAGAAAAGCCCTACTAGTATCGCCGTCCGCCATGCATTCAGCTTGGAACCGAGTATGATGGGGATGGCACAGAGTGTCCATAACATAGCCCGCAACGCCTGAAACGGGAACAATGCCGGATCTGAATCCAAGGTGTTGCCCGCATGTTCCCAAAAAGGTACTATGGCCCCTGGACTCTCATAGAAAGCACGCAGGTCGGGATTTTGCCAGGCAATAAAATAACCTGCGCCCCAATAGAGCACAATGTAAAGAACTGCAATACCCACTAGTTTCAATAGTAACTGATTTAAGGGAATATTTGCCACTGCCGTTGGTTCCATCTTGTCCTTGGCCTTTCTTTTGCCTAAGATCCATACCGCTAAGGGAATATAGATAAAAGCCACTGGAAGCCCCATAATAAAGAGCCTTGGTAAGAGTTGTGAGGTAACCGTGATCCCTGACATAAAATACCAGGTTTCAATTTGAGTTAAAAAGGTCACGGCCCCATAATAGGCGAAGGCCAGGGCCAGTGCCAATTTCCACCCATGCCAACGGGAGCTAAGGATCAAAGCCATGATGAGCAGGGTATTGAGCAGGCCGAAAACCAGGAATCCAAGATTACCGGGTATCAGTCCCGGATCCGATGGTGTATCGGGAAGCATTCCTGTAATGCCCATTGACCCAATGGCAAACAGTATAAAAAATAACAATAAAAGAAGGGCAATACGCCCGGTCCAGATCAAAATTTGCTTTGCGTCCATCTTTGAGGTTTATCGGTTGTTGCTATTAGAATCGGTATGCAATGTTCTTTAAGGGAGAACGTCCCTAGCTTACGTATTCAATTCATTCAGGCGATTTATAGCCGCTTTTAAACTGTTCCACACATTGGCTATTGGGTGCTTTTGTCGGGTCGTCAATGAACTCCTTCATCATCATTATCCCACAAGCACCAAAATCGATCGGGGAATGGGCTATTCCGGGAAAAACATACAAATGAGAATTTTTCAGCTTTTTTGATAAATTCCTGGCATAGATCGGTGGACATACATGATCCATTTCACCACTGAGCATCAAGGTCGGGACATCCGATACCAGATCGATATTCTTATCCTGCAGATCTTTGACTTTCCAAATATCCTTTGCATGGCTCAAAAAATAGGGTGTAAAGAACATGGTGCCACAACCTTTTACAAAGCCGGCATATTCATTATCAAGGGGGATATCGGCCTTCTCATAATTGGAATATTCCGACAATAAAAGGCTTATCGACAGACCATCGCTAAAATCATGTAAAGGAAATAGTATTCCCGGCTCTTCCACTATTTGGGTATAATCCCCGGAAAGAATTTTATGCAGGGTTGAAGGAAGTTGGGTGTCCCAGTACATTTTGGCGAAAATCCAGACCGCCAATTTATTACCGTTCAACACAATTTCGTACATTTTTTCATCCTTTGGATACTTGATCTGCAAAGTATCAGGTTCCTCATTAAGCCGCTTCAAGGTGCCAAGAAATCTGTTTTTTAAATCGGGATAGGCCTTGTTCAGTTCTTCATCATCCCGGCATTTTTCAAATATGGCATCCAAGGTATTGATGGTGTTGGTATGCATTCTTGGGAAGGCCTCGTTAATATCAACCACGGCATTCATTGTGGCACTAACAATATGATCTGAATGGTTCAGCAATAAATGCTGGGATACCAGAGTGCCAAATGAAGATCCAAAGACCGAAAATCTATTATGACCCAATTTGTTCATGACAAAAACAATGTCCTTGGCAATTTCGTAATCATTATAGGCCGATAAGTTCACATCCTCGGCCTCAAAACGGTCATAGGTAGCCTTCAAGGTGTCCATATATAAATCAATGGTTTGGTCTACCGTATAGTTCTTGTCGAGAAGCGACATTTGCAATTCCTCGATTTCGGGACACAACAAATTTGGCCTTGAATATTTTAATCCTCTTAATTCAATGATAACAATATCGCGATTGTCAAGGAATAATTTACCCAGATCCCCAGTTATGACAGGAACAAAGGCATCAATATCGGACATTCCGGGTCCTCCTGTCACTAAAAGCAGGGGTTCGTGGGTTGTAGTATCGGTCTGGCATTTAAAAACCGCTACCGCGAGTTCAATTGTTTTTCCCTTGGGTATACCATGAAACTCGGGTACTTTTATATAGCCATAGGTAAACTTTCCACTTTCAATTAAGCTATCAGGTACTTCGATGGGAGCGGTTGCAGTTGTGAATTCCCCTATACCATTGCTTTGTTTACATCCAATAAAAATACTTGCAAGAAAGAAGAGACATAGAATCAGTTGTTTTTTCATGTCCTATGGTTTAGCATGAATATTTCAGCAAAAAGGTAGGGGAAATTACCGCATATGATTGGTATAAAAACTGATATATGTCATGGGGGGATTGCAATTTGAAGTTGGCAGTTGTCGCGAGGTCCTTTATTGTTCCTTTAAAATACCCCCCATCCTCATCAAATTTGCCGCAGGGGTATTAACGGTAATCTCGCAGCCACCGGAAAGGATGAACTTTTGATTCTTGGTCTCCGTCAACAGGTCATTTACCCGCTCCTCCAATTCTTCTTCGGTGGCGTTCTGGATAAAGACCGGATTAATATTGCCTTTGATCACTACTTTATCACCCAAAAGTTGACGTGCCTTTGTCGGATTCACATCATAGTCGATATCGACAATATCAAAATTCAATCTACTTATCGATGGCAATAGGTGTTCTATATTACCACAAATATGGAGTTTTGCCTTGGCGCCCAGTGCATGAATATGATCAACCAACTCCATATGCCTATCCTTGACATAGAGATCATAGGAACCTACATCGATCTGTGAGCAAATGGCATCGCCGATACCTATATAATCACAGCCTTCGTTTATCTGTGCCTTGGCAAATTCCTTGGCCACGATCATACATTTATCCAATATGCGGTGCACTAAATCGGGATCGCACATCAAGTGTACTAGCATTTCACTTACGCCGACCAGCGAACAGGCTTCTGCCAAGGGACCTTCGATCCAACCCCCTAATGGCACTGTGCCCTTTACTATTTTTTGGTAATACCCTGCACCACGGATCCGATCCCGGGTACGTTCGGTAGTGTACACATCGGGAATGGCCAAACGTTGAACATCCTCCTCATTATGGACCAGTTTGTTCTGACATCTTGGAACCCCTTCCGGGATAAAATCGACCTTGGCCCCAAAGGCAGCGGTTTCCCGATACGGATCACTGATCAAGCTTACGGCATCAAGGTCAAAATACTCCAAACATTTTATATTCGAGTCCACAAGTGTTTTATAGTCCGACGCAAACTCACCATAGGTTTTGCCATTGAACCTTGCCGCAAAATGCATCAAAATGGGTTTAAAGAGGATTTTGGGGATATCATCTCCTTTCAGAAGTGCGTCGAATTGTTCTTTTTTATTCATAAACTTTTGTTCTCAATTATAATCTGCTCCTTTCGCACTGTTTTTAACCGATTGCAACCATTTGAATAAGTCCTGCTTCATTTTTGCCGCTATTTTAGGTCGGTCCTCTACTATATCTTTTGTTTCGGAGGGATCTTTATTTAAATCATAGAGTTCAAATTCGTTCTTCTCACTGGTGCGTATTAATTTATACCGCTGATCGACCCATGATAGTTTCTGTTGGTACATAAATCCGATGGCTTTTTCTCGTACTACATCTTCACCTTGTAAGACGCCCCAAAGACTCTGGCCATCAATAGGTGTGTCGTTAGGATAGGGGACATTCAAGATATCTAGTAGGGTAGGGAGATAGTCGGAAGTAACCGAGGGGAACCCCAATCGTTGCCCTGCTGTTATTTGGTTTTTC
>CAZHJO010000336.1:0-3859 GCA_964532755.1 uncultured Maribacter sp.
AAATATCGATATTCGAAAACAAGGAGGAGTTGGTTTTTTCTATCCTTATGATCTTCCTGATGCTGATAATGACGCGCTGGCTCTTTTTAGAACCTATAGTACCCCAATGAATACTGGTTTTACCATCATTGAAGTTGATAGTTCAATTAAGATTCTAAAAAGTTTAAGGGGTAGGATCAAGTTTTCAGGTTCAGATATTGCTCAAACCCAAGACACCTTGCTAATTGCTACACATTATTCAAAAACAAAAAATCAGACAGCATTGGCAAACTTAAATAAAGGATTAATTCCAGAAAATGCAGCTGTAGTGAAAATAAGTGACCCTTTGGCCCAATTTGAATCCTTTCATATGAATCTGTCAGAACCGGATAATAATGAAGATCGAAAATATATGATCATTCAACTCATATTAAAATCAGGAAGTGATGATAACTACTATTATGGTAAGTCAAATGCTGTTATCGACAATCTTCATTTTATGAATTGACACCTTAAATCAAACGGTGATGACTAAAATTTGAATCTTTAAAATCTAAACTATGATAAAGAATAAAATCAAACCTCAAACCCTTCTTTCCACCTTGTGGATTTTTGTACTGCTCAATATTGTTTTTAGAGATCTCCACCAATTGGGTAAAATAGGTTTTTTGGAAGAACTCATGACCGGAATGGTCAATGGCATCAAAATAACGGAAGAACTTGCATTAATCGGTGGAATTTTAGCAGAAATCCCCATTTTAATGGTGTTGCTATCAAGAATATTAAATCATAAAGCTAATAAGTGGGCAAACATTAGCGCTGGTATAATCATGTTATTGGTCTTTGGCACCGCAGTTCCTTCGGCAGATATGGATGATATATTTCACCTGGTTTTTGAAGTTGGGGCTATTCTATGGATATTCCGGATTGCTTGGAAATTGACAGCTCTAAAGGAGACCCGAACCCAGACCCAAAATTAAAAATATGAAAGCAGTTGTTTGTACCAAATACGGACCACCAGAAGTCCTTAAACATATTGAAATTGATAGACCCGAACCAAAAAACAATGAAGTACTCGTAAAGATACATGCTACCTCAGTAACTGCAGCCGATTACCGTGTACGCAGCTTTATGGTTCCTCCCGCTTTTTGGATTCCGGCCAGATTGATGGTAGGGATTAGAAAACCTCGAAAGCCTATTTTAGGAATGGAACTTTCCGGAGAAATTGAATCGATCGGAAAAGATGTGAAGAAGTTTAAAAAAGGAGATAAGGTTTTTGCGGCTACCCTAGAGACTTTTGGTGCGTATGCGGAATACAAATGCTTTCATGAAGATGATCCAATTGCTTTAAAACCTACTAATATATCATTTAGGGAAGCTGCAGTCATTCCTATTGGAGCTCGAACAGCATATCATTACCTGATTAATAAGGCCAATTTACAAGCTGGTCAAAAAGTCCTCATTTATGGTGCCTCAGGTAGTGTAGGTACGTATGCTGTTCAACTTGCAAAGTACTTTGGCGCGGAGGTTACCGGCGTATGTAGTACTACAAATTTGGAATTGGTGAAATCATTGGGAGCCGATAGAGTGTTTGATTATACAAGAGAAAGGTTTACAGAGAATTTTCAAACCTATGACATCATATTTATAACCGTAGATAAATGTCCTTTTGAAGTTTGTAGAATAGCACTAAAAGAGAATGGAAGCTATTTGAATATTGGTAGACCTATACCAAGTCTTCAGATGTTATGGATGTCATTAACGAGTAATAAAAAGATAGTGGTTGGAGAAACGTCATCTCCAAAAGCTGAAGACCTGAATATCTTAAAAAGTATAGTTGAACGCGGACGACTTAAACCAGTAATTGATAGAAGTTATACATTAGATCAGATAGTCGAAGCACATGGCTATGCTGGCAGAGGTCATAAGAAAGGGAATGTAGTAATCACAGTAAATCAAGATACATGCAATTGAATAATGTTAACCAGCGTACAGTAATAACCTATGAAAAGCCCTAATGACGTGGTAATAGTTCGTTGTTGTTCGATGAAATTGTGCTCAACTAAGGCACTGGAATAAGCGGTCCCGATACTTACATTTTTTAATGGTCTTATGAATAAATGCTATTGCGTAAAGTTTATCGCTTGCTGCTTGTTTGTTACCCCTTTTTGAAGGAAATTTATGGTACGCCTATTGAGAAAATATAATTGGCAGTAGCTATATAGAATTGTTGGCAGTAATTTGAGGAAATGAGAAAAGCATTGCAGCACATAATGTCTGAAGACAAAGCAGATGAGCTACTTTAAATACTATTCCTTAAATAGCCAATTATATACGACATCTATTCCAGAACAAAAATGAAAACCTATGGACCGATTGAATTCTTTTTAACTACTATGGCTTTTGATACTATTGCTGATCAATACGGAACGAATCGAATTGAAGAAATTTTTGAATATGAGCTTAAAAGAATGAAGGAAGAATAAGCATTAGCTACAACATTTTGTATAAGTAATGAGAGGGAAAGTACTAATAATAAAGGTTCATAGCCCCTTCAAACTGCCTATCGGTTTTACGGGAAAGTACCATACAATCTGCCATTACCCATACAATTTAAAATTACCCTTCATGCCATTTGACAAAGCAACATAATAAATGAGTTTGGAATTAAAACAATAAAAAATGAGGTATTCAATTTTAATCATACTATTTCCTGTGTTAAGCTTCATTTTTATTTCATCATGTAATAAGGATGGCAATAATTTTACACCGATACCAGATGATATTTTGGTAGGGGATACAGCCTATGATGTGTATGATACAACCTTTGTTTTAAACGCAAAAAGCTTAAAAGAAGGGTTAACTGGCTATTGGGAAGTCATAGACAACACCCTTTCATATGAATTAAGTGATGCCTCGAATCCGAATTGTAGCATCACAGGAAGATATCGAGGAGAGTATAAACTTCGTTGGACGGTAACGAATGGAATTGATGAAGCGAATGAAGATGTCTATATCAGGATGTTCAAAACAATTCCGGAAACGATTATTGCAGGTGAAAATAATTTACAATTATTTACCGATAGCCTAAGGTTGAATGCGTATGAACTGACTGAAGGTTTGACCGGATATTGGAATGTTATTGAAAGCACAAACTTGTATACTCTTAGCAATATTGAAGATCCAAAAAGTCTTTTTAATGGAGAATTATTAGGATATTACAAAATAAGATGGGCGGTATCCAATGGGTTGGACGAGAAATATGAGGATGTTGAAATAAATATCATTGGATTTACCGATTCAATAAATAATGAGACATACAAAGTAGTTAAAATAGGAAACCAAATCTGGATGGCAGAAAATCTCAAGGCCACACGTTACTCAAATGGAGATGAGATTGCGGATGGCATAGGAGTGGGTGATATTTCCGCAGAAAGCGATCCTAAATATTGGTTCCCTTACAATGATGATGCTGATAATGTGCCTACCTATGGTCGATTATATACGTGGTATACGATAAATGATAGTCGCAATGTTTGCCCCAGTGGTTGGTATGTACCTTCTAATGCTGAATGGTTAGAATTAGTAGACTTTCTTGGCGGTGAATTTGTATCAGGTGGTAAACTCAAAGAGCAAGGCACACTTCATTGGTTTAGTCCAAATGAAGGCGCTACCAATGAAAGTGGTTTTACGGCTCTACCTGGGGGCATGCGAGGCTACGGTGGACCTTACGGCAATTTAGGTTATGGCGGAAATTGGTGGACTGCAACAGAGAATACCACAATGGAAGCTTATAATTGGGGTCTAAGTTTTAGCAATGAAAGCAGCTATTACGGTGGTAGCGACAAGAAAGTTGGATTTTCAATTCGTTGTCTAAAAA
>CAZHJO010000337.1:0-3840 GCA_964532755.1 uncultured Maribacter sp.
GTAAAAATGAAGAGCTGCTGTGGACGGGCCACCGCCGTAATCAAGGATTGTTACGACCACAGAACGCCGGTATACTCACGGGCCTTGTTAATCCCTCACAGGGAATAGGATTAGAGATCGTCCCCTACGTCATAACACAGGTAGGAAAGGAATATGACAATGAAGTAGATGAATATGCCAATGACGAATCCGCGGATATGGGATTTGATGTAAATTACAATATTACTTCACAATTAAAGGCCTCTTTCACATACAACACTGATTTTGCACAGACCGAAGTGGATGACAGACAAATAAACCTTACACGTTTTCCTTTGCGTTTTCCCGAAAAAAGGGATTTTTTCCTTGAGGGATCATCAATTTTACAATTTGCCCCCCAAAGTCGGGTAGATCCCTATTTTAGTCGAAGGATCGGTCTTGTTGACGGAGTCCCTATTCCCATTAAGTATGGGGGGCGACTCATTGGAAATATCGGTAAGAATAACCTAGCGCTTATTCATGTACGAACCGGGGAAGAAGGCGAGCTCGATCCTGAAAGTTTTACCGTGGCCAGATACAGACGGGATTTTTGGAAAGAAAGCTCTATTGGCGTTTTGTACACCAGAAGAAGTACCAATGGTGATTTATTATTGGGTAATCCGGTTCAAGATAGAAATACACTGGGTGCCGACCTCACATTGAGTACTTCTGAGTTTTTAGGGGAAAATGTACTCCAATTTTCTGCCTTTTTTATTGGGCATAACCCTGCTTCGCCTCTAGACAACTCCACTTCATTGTCAGATCGTTCGGTACGTGGTCTACGATTTAATTTTCCAAATCAACCCTGGTCTGCTTGGGTTTCATATAGGGAATTTGGGGATGCGTATGATCCAGCGGTTGGTTTTAACCGTCGAAATGGTTTCAAAAGGTTTCAACCAACATTAAACTATGCTCCCCTGTTTGAAAAAAGCAACCTCATACGGGAAATAGAGTGGGGTATTCACTACGAGCATCTCACTTCTTTGGAAAACGAACTTCTTACTGAAAATCTTAGATTTACCTTGGGAGAAATCAGATTTGAATCTGGTGAAAGTTTAGGTGTTGAAATATCCAGGAACTTTGAACTTCTCGATGAAAATTTTGACATACTTGGTGATGGTTCAGTAATTGTGGCTCCTGGGGAGTTTGTGAATTGGAGTTACGAATTAGAAGCATCTTCAGCCTCCTTTCGTAAGATATCCGGATCTATCGAATATGAAGCTGGGGGATTTTGGACCGGGAATATTTCTAGCTTGGATTTGGGACTGACTGTGCGTCCTGTTCCTGGAATTAATCTGAGCAGTGGGTATAGGTATGCAAAAGTAAAAGCTGAAAATAGTGGGTTTAACACCAATTTGTTTCAAATAGACCTAGGTCTTGATTTTACCCCTGATATTTCGTTATCTTCTAATATCCAGTTTGATGATGTAAGCGAGATTCTGGGTACAAATACCCGTTTTCGATGGATACTTACTCCTGGCACCGATATTTTTTTTGTGTACAACCACAATTGGCAGAATAACCCAGTATTCGATAAAAGGTTTTTTACGATTCAGCAGGGAGGTGCCATGAAAATTGTTTACACCTATCGTTTTTAAGTTGTTTTTATTGGATTCATTGATTTCTTCCTAATAAAACTACTTGCCAATATGAAATAAGGCATCTCCTTGGTTCACTACAGCTTGGTGATTGATACTAAAAACGAAACCATTATAGGGTGCTTTGATTTTTTTGCTGTGCTTTGCATACGTATCCGTGATAAGACCCAATTCCTGTCCTTTTTTCATTTCACTCCCGTTGGTTATTTCGGGTATGAACATTCCCGCTGTCGGTGCCCGTAGCCATTTGCGCTCCGCTAAGACCACGGTTTTCTTACGTTCAATATAAATTGGTTCTATTTTGGATATCATCTTAAAATGCTTTAGAACGTTCAAGATTCCCTGCATTCCTTCTAAAATGGAATAGTCATCAAAGCGCATACTCTCCCCGCCTTCAAAAACGATTGTAGGTTTTCCCATGTGAAAAGCGGCATTGCGAAAGGATCCCTTGATCAATCTTGAGGAAAATGAAAAAGGAGCATTGAATACACTCGCCAATTCCCTACTATGATCATCTTCTAGCGTAAATCTGACTTGTGGGAAATTATGCCTTTGTGATCCACCAGTATGCAGGTCGATGGCAAAATCCATCTGATGCATAATTTGCGATACATAGTGGTAGGCCATACGACTGGCCATTGACCCCGATTTCTTACCAGGAAAACTACGGTTTACATCTTTTCCATCAGGGACATCACGTGAAAAATGGATAAACCCAAAAATATTCAAGATGGGCACCGCAATTACGGAGCCCTTATTGATTTTAAACCGCTTTTGTTGCAACATGCGGCGCACAATCTCTATCCCGTTGATCTCATCACCATGCAATCCTGCCTGTACCAAAATAGTTGGACCAGGCTTTTTGGAGTTAAAAACATAAACCGGTATGTCGATGAGCGTACCTGTTGGCAGCCTGTCGATGCTTATTTTAAGGAGTTTTTCCTCACCGGGAGCTACGGATTCACCCCCAATTTCAATGTCTTTATTTTCTTTTTCTTGGAACATTTCTCTCTACAAACAATATTATTTCTTTGGCAATATTTACTCCAGTTGCCGTTTCAATTCCTTGTAATCCAGGAGATGCATTGACCTCAATAAGCAGAGGTCCTTTTTTAGAACGTATGATATCGACCCCAGCTACCCCCAAGCCCAGGTGTTTAGCTGCATTCAATGCAATATATTGTTCTTTAGCCGTTGGTTTAATCGCCTCAGTATATCCGCCGCGATGCACATTAGAACGAAACTCCCCAACCGCACTACTTCGCTTCATACTGGCAACCACCTTGTGACCTACGACAAATATGCGAATATCTTCCCCATTTGATTCCTCGATGTACTTCTGAATAAGAATACTAGTATCCATTTTATAAAAGGTGTCAATAATTGATTTGGCCGATTTTTTACTTTCAGCCAAAATCACTCCCAAACCTTGAGTGCCTTCCTGCAATTTTATTATCACAGGAGGTCCGCCTAACAATTCTATCTGTTCCTCTATATCATCAGGATTAATCGAAAACAAGGTTTCTGGTATCGGTATATGTTTCCGGGATAATATCTGTAGGGTACGAACCTTGTTCCTAGCTCGGGTTATGCTCAATGCACGTGCAGTACTGAAAACACCGTTCATCTCGAACTGTTTTACTATGGCCACGCCATGTTTGGTCACTTTCGCACCAATTCTTGGAATAATGGCATCAAAGGCATCCGTTACATTCTCATTTTGATAATATACCATGGGCTTGCCTGAACCCAATTTTACAGCACATTTGGTATGGTCGATCAATTCTATATAATGTCCAAGATTTTCAGCCTCTTCTGCAATGCGCTTGGTAGAATATACATTCATGCTGACTGATAGTAGTCCAATATCCATTTACAATATTCGGTTAGTTATAGAATTGGTATGTAATATCGGTCAAAAATTACAATTCTTCCAAAACTTGGGTTCGGTTTTATCCTTATTCCTTAACAAATTGAAATTAATTTGAATTTTGGTAACCAAGATGGATAATACTTTATTAAACTGGTTCTAAATATGCTATATTACAGTCTCAAAGTTTGTTCATAATTTAGCGGTAATGTAAATTTGCAACCAAAATCAACTACCAATGAGCGGGTTCTTTAATTCTTCGATAGGTAGAAAGTATGCGATGGCTCTTTCTGCTTTTTTCCTTATTATTTTCTTAGTCATTCATTTAGCGGTAAACATAACTTCACTTTTTAG
>CAZHJO010000338.1:0-3835 GCA_964532755.1 uncultured Maribacter sp.
AGAAGTATCACCT
Source organism: uncultured Maribacter sp. (assembly GCA_964532755.1). GTDB lineage: Bacteria > Bacteroidota > Bacteroidia > Flavobacteriales > Flavobacteriaceae > Maribacter_A. Next base: position 14 of record CAZHJO010000338.1, read on the forward strand.
GATTGGGATGTAGTTTTACAAGAGTCATTAAATGAAAAATATGGCAAAGAAATCAAGGAACATTTGGCAACGCTTGCCGGTGACCTGGTTAATTCTGCTGTAGAGGATAATGGCAATAAGAAATTCAAAGAGGCAGGGAAAAAACTCTATTTGAGTTATAAGCTCAGTCCAAAGGACACCATCTATCTTTATTATGCTGCCAGTAGCGCAGTCAATGGTGGTCAGTACGATCAGGCTCTAGAGTATTATAATGAACTCAAGGAACTAGGTTACAATGGGGGCGGAATGGAATATAAAGCCACCAATGTGGCAACCGGGGAGGTTGAAATCATGGATAAGGTCCAAAGGGATTTGATGGTGAAATCAGGAACTTACAAAGATCCGCTTGATGAAAAAACAGAATCCAAAACTGCAGAAATTGTTAAGAATATCGCACTGATCTATACACAATTGGGTGAGGATGACAAGGCATTGGAAGCTTATAAGGCAGCTAGGGCCAATGATCCAAAAGACGTGAACTTAATTTTAAATGAAGCAAATCTACATTACAAATTAGGTGACAAGGATAAATTCAAATCTTTAATGGCGGAAGCAGCATCCGTAGCCCCAGACAATCCAGATTTACACTACAATATAGGTGTGATCAATATGGAACAAGGAAATATCGAAGAGGCGCGAGCCGCTTACAGCAGAGCCTTGGAAATTAATCCGGGATATACAAATGCGCAATTGAACCTTTCTACCACTTATGTGAACGAAGGTAACGGACTTATTGATGAGATGAATTCCCTAGGGAACTCTAGGGCCGATATTGCTCGTTACGATGAATTAAAACAACAGAAAGACGATTTATTCAGAGAAGGTGCTATGGTTCTGGAAGATGCTTTAAAAGTGAATCCTGATAACCAGGGAATATTGACTCAGTTGAAGAATATTTATGGTGCCATGGGTGATAATGAGAATTTCATGAGGTTGAAAAAACTCTTAGGGGAATAATCATTATCAATACAAGATGTAAAATAAGGCCCTGACGATAGTCGGGGCTTTTTTATACGATTTTTTTTATGACCCGAAGTTGGTGTGTATAGCTCTTGACCTCATTGTTGAAAATTCCCGTATGATCAATACGGTCTATTCTTACTTTGCCATGAACATGAATAATGTAGTTGTTATCCATAACGATTCCAACGTGATCGATTATTCCTTCACTATTATCAAAAAAAGCCAAATCACCTGCCTCACATTCTTCGATAAAACTTAGTGCTGTTCCTTGGGTAGCCTGTTCTACAGCACGTCGAAGTAATTTATACCCGTTTATCCTATAGACCATCTGTGTAAAGCCTGGGGCATCGATACCAAAAGGTGTTTTACCACCCCATAAATAGGCAGTATTTAAATAAAGTAATGCAGTATTGATCAAATTCGATTTTTGTTGTCTCGCTGAAATCAAATTTCCCTCAAGTACATGTTCGGACGTATTATGGAATATCGAACCAAGAACTATAGGTAAGAGGTTACTTTTTTCCATTGCGACAAATGAGACCAAATCAACCGTATGTTGAGGAGAATCATCGGTATCTAATTTAGTATACTCGTTTTCATCAATTAAAGTAATCTGTAAGTTTTGTACCCAACCTTCACAATTGTCAAAAGCCGTACGTATTTTGCTCCAACATTTTCGTTGTTCCAAAACCTTGTAATGTTCCCCATACAATAATTGGGAGATCATTTCGGCAGTTTCATCTGCGTTGGATCTAATAGGAACAATGCTTAGTTGGCAAATACCGTATTGCATAGAATTTTTGACGCTACAATTTAGTTTCTATCTAGAATAATGGCAGAAGCCCCACCTCCTCCATTGCAGATTGCCGCAGCACCTAATTTGGCATTTTTCTGTTCTAACACATTGAGAAGGGTTATCATAATTCGGGCCCCCGAACAACCCAGGGGATGTCCCAAGGATACGGCACCTCCATGCACGTTTACATTGGTATCATTCAAGCCCAGCAGTTTCATATTGGCAAGCCCAACTACTGAGAAAGCCTCATTGAATTCAAAATAATCCACATCATCAATTGATATTCCGGCTTTATCCAGAGCTTTGGGTAAGGCTTTCGCCGGGGCGGTGGTGAACCATTCAGGTTCATGGGCTGCATCGGCAAAACCCTTAATAGTAGCTCGTGGGGTTAGATTCAATTCCTTCGCCTTATCGGCACTCATCAAAACCAAAGCAGCAGCACCGTCATTGATTGTTGATGCATTGGCTGCGGTAACCGTTCCTACTTTTGTAAATGCCGGTCGCAGCGTTGGTATTTTTTCCATCTTCACATTTTTGAATTCCTCATCTTCGGAGACAATAATTGGTTCGCCTCTTCTTTGTGGGACTTCCACAGGAATTACTTCATTTGAGAATTTCCCTTCTTTCCATGCATTCGCAGATCTTCGATAGGATTGTATGGCAAAATTATCTTGATCTTCCCTACTAAAATTGTGTTCAACTGCACATGCATCAGCACAAATTCCCATTGCATTTTGATCATAAGCATCAACCAGACCATCGTTCTGCATGCCATCTATCATAGAAGTTGGTCCAAATTTAAGTCCAGTCCGCATATATATGTAATGTGGAATAAGGCTCATGTTTTCCATTCCACCGGCGACAGCAATTGAGATATCCCCTAAGGCAATGGCCTGAGCCGCCTGCATTACAGCCTTCATTCCTGATGCGCAAACCTTATTGATCGTAGTGCAGGGAACAGTATTCGGAATACCTGCAAAAATTGCAGCTTGTCTTGCTGGAGCCTGACCGGTGCCTGCTTGAACAACATTGCCCATTAACACCTCATCTACGAGCTTGGGGTCCAGTTTAATTTTATCAAGGGCTCCTTTTATTGCAATAGCACCCAGTTTTGGCGCCGGAATCGTTGAAAGTGATCCCATAAAACTTCCTATGGGCGTTCTTACAGCTGAAACTACAACAACATCTTTCATAACCAGATATTTTAATGTTGCGAAATTAATAAATTAATGTGCAATCAAAATGGATGTCAGTGCAAAAGGTCTATTATATTTTCTATTTTTGAAGAGTGATACGAATAAGATACATACCCCTTGGACAAGCTATATAAAAACCAATCCCTTATTTATAAATACTTCCTCTACGTTGTATCGGTATTTTGTATCGTATTCTTCTTTCCCAAGGGCGGTAAGTTCAAATATGAATTTCAGAAAGGCAAACCTTGGCAATACGAAAACCTTTATGCACCTTTTGACTTTTCGGTAAAGAAGTCTGCGGAAGAAATTGCTTCTGAAAGGGAAAAAGTCAGTGAAAAGCAGTTTAAATATTATCGATATGATGATAAAATTGCAAATGAGGTTATCGATGTATTCAATACTAAATTTTCGGAGACTTTTTCTGCGGAGAAATACACCAAGCGCGAATTGGCATTTCTCCAGGAGATTGGAGAAAATATTCTTGAGCGTTTATATAATAATGGAATTCTGCTCAATTCAGATGTCAATGAATCGGGAAAGGAGATAAATCTAATAAAACAGAATGAGGCAATTCAAATAAAATTTGATGAGCTCTATAAAATACAGGATGTTGAAAGTGTTGTAGAAAGTGTTCTTAGCGAGCGACAGCTAAGTGCTTATAATTCTACTTACCAATCATTATTCTTTAATCTGGTTAAGCCAAACGTGGCCTATGATGAAAACCTATCATTAAAGGCGTTGGATGATGAGCTTTCAAAGATCTCCTTGACCAGGGGGACCATTGATGAAGGTAAACTCATAATTGCCAAGGGAGAGGTCGTCGAATCT
>CAZHJO010000339.1:0-3831 GCA_964532755.1 uncultured Maribacter sp.
GGCATATTTGGTGTTTGATTCATCCTCATCTCCCTTAGTGACAATAACCACCTTTTTATCCGAATGTTTTTCAGCCATTTTTACTGCGAAAGTAAGTCCGGCAACCCCGGATCCTATGACCAAATAATTAGTGGGTATCATACAGCTTATGAAAGGTTCAACATGCGTTGAATTGGAAGTAAGGCCTTCTCTCTTATGGGTTGTGGTACATTCACCTGTGGTGATTCATTGAACAGGCAATTATACAGTTTTTGAAGGGTATTTACTTTCATAAAAGCACATTCACTGCAGGCACAAGTATTGTCTTCTTGGGCAGGAGCCGCTATTAATTCAGTTTCGGGCACCTCTTGTTTCATTTTGTGTAGGATGCCCGCCTCAGTAGCCACGATGAACTTGTCATTGGGATGTTCCTTGACATAATTTATCATCCCGGCAGTTGAACCTATGTAAGTAGCGGTTTTTAAAATATGTTCCTCAGATTCCGGATGGGCAATAATCACTGCATCGGGATGTTTTTGATAAAGGTCCAATAACTTATCAATACAGAAAGCCTCATGAACAACACAACTTCCGTCCCATAACAGCATGTCTCTACCCGTCTTTTTCATAATATATTTTCCCAAATTCCGATCAGGGGCAAAAATAATCGGTTCGTCTTTGGGAATTGATTCTACAATTTTCAATGCATTTGATGATGTGCAAACAACATCGGTCAATGCCTTGACTTCTGCAGAACAATTTACATAAGTGATTACCGTATGCCCTGGATTGGATTTTATGAACTTTTCAAATTCATCAGGCGGACAGGAATCTGCCAAGGAACATCCTGCATTCAAATCAGGTAGGACGACTTTCTTGCCAGGATTCAAGATCTTTGCGGTCTCTGCCATAAAATGAACTCCTGCAAATACGATAATATCTGCATCTGTTTCGGCGGCTTTTTGGGATAACCCAAGACTATCCCCAACGTAATCCGCAATATCCTGTATTTCGGGTATTTGGTAATAGTGCGCCAATATTATAGCGTTCTTTTCCTTTTTAAGTTGTGTGATCTTTTCGCTTAAATTCATCTGTCTGTGCAATAAAGTGCAATTTTAGAGGTATTGATCGGTAGATAAAATGATATAAATCATTATTCAATTAAAACAAGCTAAAACCATGCCGGGTTATTGTGCCAATAGCAGCTATTGAATCATCCCTTTCCCCACTTGTACCCAATAAATCTATTAAAATAATAAACTACGAGACGAACTGGTTTAGGCTTATAACGCTTTAATGTAGAATTGTTAGGAAAACAGATATAAATCTATTAAAAAGGGACGCTAACGCCCCTTTTTAATTTAATGTTCGGTCTTTTCCCTATTTTGCCACATTGACAGATCGGGTTTCCCTGATAACCGTGACTTTAACCTGTCCTGGATAGGTCATATCAGTTTGTATTTTCTGGGATATTTCAAAGGACAATTGGGCCGCCTTATCATCACTCACTTTTTCACTTTCAACAATAACACGTAATTCCCGGCCTGCTTGAATGGCATACGCTTTTTGTACCCCGCCAAAGCCAAAAGCAATCTCTTCCAAATCCTTTAAACGTTGAATATACGAATCCAATACCTGCCTTCTAGCACCGGGTCTTGCACCACTAATGGCATCACATACCTGGATTATGGGCGATATCAGTGTTTTCATCTCAATTTCATCATGGTGGGCTCCTATAGCATTGCATACATCCGGTTTCTCACCGTATTTTTCAGCCCATTGCATACCTAATATGGCGTGCGGGGTTTCTACCTCTGCTTCGGTATTTGGTACTTTTCCAATGTCATGCAAAAGCCCGGCACGTTTGGCCAATTTAGGATGCAACCCCAATTCCGCTGCCATAACACCACAAAGTTTTGCGACCTCCCTGGAGTGTTGTAATAAGTTCTGTCCGTAGGAAGAACGATATTTCATTCTACCAACGGCCTTGATCAATTCAGGATGTAATCCGTGAATACCCAAATCAATAACGGTACGTTTCCCGATTTCAACGATTTCCTGTTGAATCTGTTTTTCGGTCTTACGCACTATCTCCTCAATACGGGCTGGGTGTATTCTACCGTCGGTAACCAATTTATGAAGTGATAAACGGGCTATTTCCCTTCGCACCGAATCAAAACATGACAGAATGATTGCCTCTGGTGTATCATCAACGATGATCTCTACTCCGGTAGCTGCTTCAATTGCACGTATATTTCTACCTTCACGACCAATAATCCTTCCTTTTACATCATCAGATTCCAAATTGAAAACCGAAACGCAATTTTCCACAGCTTCCTCCGTGCCTATACGCTGAATGGTATTGATGACGATTTTACGTGCTTCTTGTTGGGCTGTTAATTTGGCCTCTTCCATAGTGGTTTGTAGGTAGGCCATTGCATCTGTTTTGGCAGTTTCCTTAAGTGATTCCATCAACTGACTTTTTGCATCCTCAGCCGAAAGACCAGAAATTACCTCTAGTTGTTGAACCTGATTTTTATGAAGTTTTTCAAGTTCAGTATGCTTCTTATTATAGTATTCTTCTTTATGGGAAACATCCTTGATTTTGCGATCTAACTGTTCATTTAATTTTTTTCCCCTGGCAAGTTCGTTGCTAATTTGTGATTCCTTATCCCTTGTACGTTTCTCTGCCTCTGCTATTTTTTTGTCTTTATTTATAATGACCTTTTCGTGTTCGGCCTTTAATTCAAGAAACTTTTCCTTAGCCTGGAAAATCTTATCTTTCTTAAGGTTTTCTCCCTCTATTTTCGCTTCCTTTAAAATGGAATTTGCATCTTTTTTTGCATTGGTTATGGTCTTTGATGCCTTACCCTTTTCCATGAATTTCGCAATAACAAATCCTACTACAAGACCTGCGATTCCGACCAATATAAGTGTAGTACTGTCCATAATTTGAAAATTTAAAATAAAAAAAGCCCACATTGGAGAAGTTTTGTACAAACTCCAGAAAACAGGTTTAGGGCTACCAGACTGATCAAGGATCCTTATACGAGTAAGGCCTGCTTTTACAATCTAAACTCACCCTTTTTAAACAAATTAATGTTGAGTTCGTCAAAAGATATTACCAATGTGGGCAGTAACTTATTGTTATTTAAAAGAACTTATTTAATACCAAGCTTGGAATTTACCAATTCGTCCAATGCCCTTAATCGTTCAGTGGCTTCATGGGTTCCTTCAGATTGATCAATGCCTCTTTGTTCAATTTTAGAGGCAAACTGAAGTGCACACATAGCGAGCACATCCTGCTTGTCCCTAACGGCATAATTCTGTTCAAATTTCTTTGCCAGTTGCTCTATATTCTTCGCTGCCTTCCTTAATCCTTCCTCCTGGCTAGGATCAATCGTCAAAGGGTATACCCTATCGGCGATGGAAAGCTTTATTTTGAGCTTTTCTGACATACTATCTTGAACATTATACGGCGAGTTGGGCAATGCAATGATCCAACTCCCTAATCAATGTATTTATTTTAAGCTTAGCTTCTGTTTTATTTGTATTACTGCCTAGCATCGAGTTTGCAAGTTTTAGCGAATTGTATTTCTGTTCCCATTCCGAAACAGTTTTTGAGGTTACATCCTTGTCGTTTCTTGTTGAAACCAATTCCGCTTCCAACTTTTGATTAGCTTGTTGTAACAATTCCAATTTATGCAACAACTTGCTTAACTTGTTTTCAAGGGAATCAACAATTTTAACCAATTCACTCATAAGCAATCCTCAATGCGTATTACACAAAGTTAACATACATCTAACGACTTAGCAATACTTTTTTGAATTATTCTTTAAGTAATACTTTAA
>CAZHJO010000340.1:0-3819 GCA_964532755.1 uncultured Maribacter sp.
ATGTCATTTCCTATCTTCACGGCGTGCGAATACCCGTAAGCTTTTTCCACTTCAGGTCGAAGTAAAAAATATTCAGGTTTTTCAGCTTCAACGATTATTTCTTTTTCAACTTCTTTCGTTTCTTCCTTTTGCTTTTGCTCACAACTTTGCATTATTAAAGTCAAAATTATAAAAATCGTAGTTAGGATCAGTTGTTTGCTTAGGTTGTTCATAATGATGGTTGTTTAGTGCCTACTTTAGTCGGTTTTTGGCTTTCCCGTTTTTAATTTGAGTTTCGTTTTCCGTTTGACGTGCAAAGGTCTTGTATATGGGCCGTGTCCCTTAGGATATGGCTTATTCCCGTTATTGGCCGCTGCGTTTTTTTAATTGAAATATTTTTTATTTGAACCAAAACATATGAATCGTTCAATATTTTCCAATTTCCATCTTCTTTGATTAGTGTAAAATAGTCGAAATTTTTATTTCTTGGTTCATTATTTAAAGTGAAAATCGCATCTGGTCTTACAAATGCCAACATTCCCTTTTCCATGTGGACTGTAAAATTAGAAACTGGTTCTGTATAATTTGTTGGGTTGTTACTAGATTTTAGACGTTCTATAAAGTCCTGAATGGTCATTGTATAAGTAAGCCATTTCCCATCTTTCAAAGAAGCACCATATATGTTTGCCCTTGCGCTATACATATTCAGAATTGCGTCTAAATCGTAATTACCAGCTGCTGTTGGAAATTGCCCACTTAACTTGTTACAGCAGTTTTTCAGATTCTAAAGCTATTGTGTCTGTTGAGCTGAAGCAAAAAACAGAAAGTTAGTGCACTTAAGAGTGTAAATGGTTTCTTCATTCCACCTCTTGTTTATTTGAATTAAAGGTTGTTCGGCAATGTAGCCAACAATTGGATAGTAGCATAGATGATATCCTACGTAAATACCAATACCCTGAAACTCTTACAAAAATGGTCTAATACAAAAATTTGTTGCAAAAAAATAGTTCTGGCAAAATTGCGCTTTAAAATAAGTAATCTATAGCGGGTGTTCTTTGTGATAGGTGACGAGTAAAGAGACAACCGCACTATAGCTCATGATACCCTTGGCTTGGTTATTGGCCTTTAAAAAGGTATTGAAAATCGATTTAAAGACAGGTTCTAAAGGATTTTCGAAAGATTGCCAAAAACTGGCCATTTCCTGAAAATTTTTTTGAATGCCAGGGTTCATTTGAGCATAGAGTTCCTGAAACTTCTCTTCGTCATGGCGGCGAATATCACTGAGTCCGTAACCCAACGCATAGGCGTAGGCCGAATATTGAAAATAGATATCCGGGTTATACATTGTGGCCAAATACCCAATGAAATTGGTCTCATTTTCAGCGGAATACCCCAATTGATGTCCTATTTCATGACCTGTGACAACGGGAAACCTAAAGTTAGGGAGTCGACCATTCACCTGCCCTTCATGCGTGAACGGATTAAGATACCCTCCGTAGCCCATATAAGACAATGCTGTACTGAATATTGATTTTTTAATACTTGGTTTTTCATAGGACAGAAATGGATAAGTTTTTTCCAAGTTTTCATAACCAATCATGGTTCTTTCAAAAATTTCTTTCTTGGAATATGGAATTACAACCGCCAATGCCGTGTCTTTGGTAATTTTTAATTGAAGATCGTTGGTTTTGATGATCAATGCATCCACAAGATCCAATAGTTCTTGATCTGAATGCTTTTCACTCAAAGCGAACTTTTGGGCTATGGGTTGACGGTAATAATTTAGACCCCACAAAAGATGAAAGGTGAAATACGCAATCGATAGTATAAAAAGAACATTTCGTAAAAATCGAAACGGATACGTCATTATTTCCAACCAATGTCGTATCACATAACGTATGGCCAAAACAGACAGGATAAAATAAAATACGTCCCCTATGGAAAATGGAATCCAGCCGTATAAAATCCTGAAGAATTTTGAGACCCATGGATATAATCCCTCACTGTAATATTTCTCGATGATATCCGGATGGCTGCCCAACCATTTTACTAGAAATACCTGCGGGATAATCGATAAAGCGACCCAGTTTTTAATTTTCCAAACCATTGTGTCAAAAATAGGTATTAATGTGCTATAGTTATTCCGCAAACCGTATTTTTGAAACATAAATTCAAAGTTATGAGTCAAGAAGTTAGACAACTCGAACCAAAAGTAGTTTGGAATAAATTTGCTGATTTAAACGAAGTGCCCAGACCTTCCAAAAAGGAGGAAAGGGTCATACAATTCATGTTGGAATTTGGTACTTCGCTTGGACTGGAGACCTTTTCAGACACTGTTGGTAATGTAATTATAAGAAAACAAGCAACGGTGGGCATGGAAGATCGAAAAAAAATAATCCTGCAATCCCATTTGGATATGGTACACCAAAAAAATGCAGATACCGATTTTGACTTTGATACTGAGGGAATCAAGATGTACATCGACGGCGATTGGGTCAAGGCAAGAGGAACGACCCTGGGAGCCGATAATGGTTTGGGTGTGGCCACGATTATGGCGTTGTTGGAAAGTACCGATATTCCACATCCTTTTTTGGAAGCCTTGTTCACCATTGATGAAGAAACGGGCATGACGGGGGCCATGGGTCTTGAAGGGGGTGTTTTAGAGGGAGAGATCCTATTGAATTTGGATACTGAGGAAGACAATGAGCTGGATATTGGATGCGCAGGAGGCATTGACATAACCGCCACTCGAGGGTATAAACAAGAAAATACAGTTCCCGATGCCGTGGGATGCTTAATAACGGTCAAGGATTTACAGGGAGGTCACAGCGGTATGGATATTCATAAGGGATTGGGTAATGCGAATAAAATCATGAATCGTTTGCTTTTTAATGCCATGGAAGAATTTGAACTTCAAATTGCTGAAATTGATGGAGGAAGTTTGCGCAATGCCATACCGCGAGAGAGTTTTGCGAAGGGAGTAGTTATAAATTCGAATAAATCAGGACTCAAGACTGAATTTACACATTGGACACAAACGATTAGATCTGAACTCGCTGTCAACGAACCAGAATTGACCATTTCCCTGGAATGGATTGAAACGCCTCAAAAAGTAATGCAAAGAGATATTCAAGAAAAGTTGATAAGGGCTATTTATGCGGCACATAATGGCGTTTATGCCATGAGTCCCGGAATAGCCGGGTTGGTAGAAACTTCCAATAACATAGCAAGGGTAGTGGCAAAAGAAGGAACAATAAAAATTGGTTGTTTAACACGTTCTTCCGTAAATTCCGCTAAGATGGACCTAGCCAACGCCTTGAAATCCGCTTTTCAATTGGCTGGTTGTTCGGTAACTATGGATGGGGAATACCCTGGCTGGAATCCCAATCCTGACTCTGCAATCTTAAAGGTGATGGAAGGTAAATATGAGACCCTTTTTGGTGCAAAACCAGATGTAGTGGCTTGTCATGCAGGTTTGGAATGCGGTATTTTAGGACAGAATTATCCTGATATGGACATGATCAGTTTTGGTCCTACGATCCATGGAGCCCATTCTCCTGATGAACGGGTGAGCATAAAGTCAGTGCAAAAATTCTGGAAATACGTGCTCGAAATTTTAAAGGATATTCCAAAGAATTAGAGCTTTTTCTAAGTTCTTTGCATTGCAGTTAACAAATTGTTTTGAATATGATAATAAAAATTTAGTAACTTTAAGAAATCGATAAATCTATTGTTATGGGAATCAAGAGTTTTCAAGGGGCGCGAAAAAATCAGCAGATAGTAGATGATATACCTGTTAAAGTCAGTGATTATATGTCTAGAGAGTTGATAACCTTTAGC
>CAZHJO010000341.1:0-3816 GCA_964532755.1 uncultured Maribacter sp.
GGATGATACGGTTGGGCTAAAAAATTGTGTTGATGGTTTGCAACAAATCATGCCACTGGCAGAAAAACATGGAATACTGATTCAAATGGAATTATTGAACAGTAAAGTTAATCATCCGGATTATATGTGTGATCATACAGCATGGGGTGTTGAACTTTGCAAGCAATTGGGATCGGATAATTTTAAACTGCTATATGATATTTACCATATGCAAATTATGGAAGGTGATGTCATACGCACGATTCAAGAGCATCACCAATATATTGGACATTATCATACAGGCGGTAATCCCGGACGAAATGAGATAGATGAAACGCAAGAACTGTACTATCCCGCAATCATGAAAGCAATCTTAGCGACTGGATTCAAAGGCCATGTGGCTCAGGAATTTGTGCCTACTTGGGAAGATAAAATAGCCGCATTAAAACAAGGGGTAACAATTTGTGACGTTTAGGCCCATTAAAAACCTCCCTAAAAAGGGCCGGGGTTCAATTTTTCAAAGCCTCTTCGATTTTGTTATTCCAAATCAACTGTTGTTGAACATCCCTGGAAAAGTTGGTCTGTTCATCATATAGGTCTTGAAATTCCTCAAGCTCTTCAAGAATCTCTTCATATATTAATTTCACTTCTTCTTTCACATTTTGGGTAAATGTACTCGATGCCAAACGGTTTCTCATTTTTCGGGCATAAAGCTCGGAAATATCAAAATGTAGTTGCTCATGACTTAGTATCAGGTAATCACATATACTTGGTTGATACCATGATTTAGTCGGATAGAAAAAAGTACTCACCTCATAGTCGAGCTTAATTTCACCATCTATGGCATATGTAGAGAATTGATATGAAATTCCACTAGCAGTAGTCGCTGCTGCCCTATCATTGCTTGGAGCTTTCGCTTTGAAATCATTCCAAGTAAGTTTATTTTCAGAACTCCAGGCAATTGTTTCGTAATCCTGGGAATTGTTAAATCCCAAGGTTGAAAAGAATAGCAATACCAAAATATATCTTAAAGATCCCAATGGTACGATATTTCTTTTTTTATATCGGGATGCAAACTATATAGGACCGGACAGGTATTACCCGTATGTTCCAATATTGTTCGGTTCTTTTCGGGAACATTCGAAGGTAAACTAAGTCTTACCTCGATTTTGGAAATTCTTCTAGGATTGGCTTCCATATGTTTCGTGACTTCAGCTACTGAATTTATCAAATCCACTTCTAGGCCTTTCGCCTTTATCCCCATCATGGTAATCATACAACTGGCCAAACCTGTGGCAACAGTATCAGTAGGTGAAAAAGCCTGCCCTAATCCGTTGTTATCAATAGGCGCATCAGTAATAAATGAATCACCCGAACGCAAATGCTCGGATTTGGTGCGCAGATTACCGGTATAAATTACTTTTGAAGTCATAATCAATCCTTTATTTCAACAACTCTTAGATCCTCAATAGCCATTATATAAGAAGACTGATTAAAATACCCAGAAGTTATGTCTTTCTCATATGAAAATTTATTCCCGGTGTATTCCGTTTCTCCAATAATTTTGGAAACATCCATCAAATCGTTCTTATAGGCCAATTTCAATAACAGGTCATAGGTTACATCAAAACCCCGAACAGCATAGCGATCAGGTACGTCACCAAATCGCTTGCTATAGGCTTCAACAAAGGCACTATTTCCGACTTCACGATATACTGAGGGATAGGTAAAACGGAGGTTTGATAAATGTGTGCTTGAAATGATCTCATTATCAAAAGCCTTGTTCTTATTGGTTGTAAACATTCTTACCTGAACCTTTACTGTGCTCCTTTCAGGATCCAACAAGGCATTCTCAAAAGCATTTAAAATTGAAACCACACTTGATATCAACTTGAAGTTTTCCGTTTCAACAAAAACCCAATTTTCAAATTCTTCGGATAATAAGGTTGCCAATTTATCTCTGTTTATCCCAATGTTCTTTTCCTCTTCCTTTACTTCAAGGATCTTTGCTTCTGGAAACCTTGATAAGATCGTGTCTTTGACAACCTGGCTTTTTTCATCCGCAATAATTATGATATTTTCCTCAATTACTTTTTCTTCTACATAGCTCAGCATTCTTTCACGTAACACCTCATCAGACGTATATGAAAAATAAACATTGCCCAAGCTTAAATCGCTGTTCGCGGGAATTGGCGCAATTACAGGAACTTGGTATTGTGATGCCTGAACGGCTACTTCCTTTAAGGATGGAAGATCTAATGGGCCAACAATAGCACTGACATCCGTTAGGTTTTCACGCAAGAGTATTTCCTTGGTCTTTAACTGATCCAATTGATTGTCATAGGTCTTTACATCGACCGAAATACCCAATTTAGCAATGGAATCTACCGCCATCAATGCCCCGGAATATAGTCCCAAACTATATTTTAGGCTATTTCTGTTTTCTATTGTTTCTTTAACTGATTCCTTATCGTTTAAATCCAAACGATTTAAACGGAAAGGAAACATGAAGACCAGTTTTGGTCTATTGATTGGATTTATACTATCTAAAAGATTGAATTTGTCGAGAACCAAGGAATTACGCACTTCAAAATCACCTGTTTGGTCCTTTGGAAGTTTTAATACCATGCCAGCTTTCAACCCTTCCCTTAAATCTGGGTTCAACGCTAAAAGATCTTTATAGGAAATCCCTAATTTACGGGTCAAGGAAAACTCAGTTTGTTTGGGCTTGACTTCATAAAAAATATAATTATCGGTATTCACCTCTCCTGGATCTGTATTTATCTCGGGAATACGAATGACCATGCCCTCTTTCAATCCTCCGCGTTCAACAATTTCAGGATTCAATCGTACAATTTCATCCGATTTTACATTGAACTGCTTTTCCAAACGGTAAAAATTCATCTTAGCAGGCACTGTATATGAAATATACAATTGTGTTTCCTGATCCTCAATGGTACTACCTAATGGCCTTGGCATTTTGAGCTCTTGTCCAATTGCCAGGTAGTTGGTAGTTTTAGAAAGATCTGGATTCAAAACCAACATACTGTCTATGGTGATGCCGTATTTATGGGCTATGCTCCATCGGGTTTCTTTGGGAGCAACGGTATAGGTCTCAAAATCCTCTTCATTAATAGCATTCTCATCAGGTTTTACCCTTCTGTACTTTGGTATTTTAAGTCTCATCCCTTTTTTAAGAAGCGAGGAATACAGTTCTAAATTATATCTTTTGATATCATCCTCGGTAATATGGTATCGCTGCGAAATACCATATAAAGTTTCACGTTTTCTGACCCTGTGGGTAGTGAACCCTATCGGTTCCTCCGGTTCTGGCTTTTTATCATTGACCATGGGAGCTGGTTTGTCCCCGACAGAATCTACCTTTATCTCTGAAACCCTGGCACCAACAGGAATCACCAAAATTGTATTTGGCTTTAGGGCATCACCTTGTTTAATCTCCTTATTATAATTAAGAATGTTATAAGGTGTTACTTTGTATTGTTTGGCAATACTTTCCAAGGTCTCCCCTTTTTTCACTGCATGTGTAGTGAACTTTTGTGCTGTAGCCTTACATCCAATGATAGTAAATAATAGCAATACAACAATATTCTTTAATAAGTGGTTCATAATTATTCCCATTCTATGGTCGCCGGAGGTTTAGAACTAATATCATAAACAACCCTATTCACTCCCGGCACTTTGTTAATTATCTCATTAGAGGTTTTCTGTAAAAATTCGTAGGGTAGATCTACCCAATCAGCTGTCATACCATCCGTACTTTCAACCGCACGTAAAGCTACACATTTTTCATATGTTCTTTCATCGCCCATGACCCCT
>CAZHJO010000342.1:0-3806 GCA_964532755.1 uncultured Maribacter sp.
TTAGGATTTATGGCCACTCACCAACCTACGGTTTGGATGGGGGATTACGGGTATGTGACCGTTATGCCACAAATAGGGGACTTAAAATTATTGCCAAAAGAAAGAGCGCTTCCGTATTCACATGACCATGAGGTTTCCAAGCCCAATTATTATTCAGTGACCATGGATGTGGGTACCCAAAAGATCAAAGGGGAAATAACTGCTACTTCTAGAACGGGCATCTTTAGATTTACCTACCCCAAGTCAGATCAATCCCATTTGATTATCCAAGGAATCAACATAACTGAAAATAAAAAACCCTTTCAGGGTTACCTGAAAATAAATGTGGGGAAAGGAGAAATAACAGGGTACAATCCGCAACGCATGTCGTCCCACTTGGGACCGGACATTCCCAACTTCAAGGGATATTTTGTTATTCAGATTGATAGGGAAATCAAAGATTTTGGAACTTGGAATTCTTTCCGTAACGAACCCCAAATTACAGTTTTGGGAACAGAACAGAAGGGTGCTCGTATGGGAGCCTACATTAGCTTTAAGACTAAGGAGAATGAACAGGTTAAGATAAAGATAGCTACATCTTTTATTAGTGTTGAACAAGCCAGAATAAATTTGAAAAACGAGATTCCACACTGGGATTTTGAAACGGTGGTAAATGAAACAAGGGCCGCCTGGCAAGATGATTTAAGTCGAATTGAGGTAAAAGGAGCTACTGAAGACCAGAAAAGTATTTTTTATACAGCCTTGTTCCATACTATGTTGTTCCCAAGGGAGTTTTCGGAGTACGGACGATATTATAGTCCATTTGATGACAAGGTCCATGATGGTGTATCGTACAATGATTATTCACTTTGGGATACATTTAGGGCACTCCACCCCTTACTGCATTTTACCCAACCCGAGAGAGTAAGTCCCATGGTACAATCCTTGTTGCAGATGTACCAGGAAGGTGGATGGTTACCAAAATGGCCCAATCCAACATATTCAAATATTATGATTGGCACGCATGCCGATGCAGTAATTGCCGATGCGTACATTAAAGGATTTAGGGATTATGATATTCAACTGGCATATGAGGCTATTCGAAAAGATGCCATGCACCCACCGTATCGTGATACTGAAAATCATTGGGGGGATCGGGATGAGGGCAAACTATATGAAGCTCGGGGAGGACTTACATTTTATCATTCACTCGGATATGTTCCCTCAGATAAGACAAGGGAGGCAGTTTCCCGGACCATAGAATTTGGAATAGACGATTTTGCCATAGCACAAATGGCGAAGAACCTTGGGAAAACCGATGACTATTCCCGATTAATGAATTGGAGTAAGAACTATAAAAACTTATTTAATAAGGAAATCGGTTTTATGAATGCCCGTTTATTCAATGGTGATTGGGCCAAGAATACCCAAGAAGGCTTCACGGAAGGGGGAAGATGGACGTATTTGTTCGGGGCCATGCATGATATCAAGGGTTCTATTGAACTTTTTGGCGGAAAGGAAGCTTTTGCTACAAAATTGGATGAGAACTTTAAGGATAATCATTATCGTCATGACAATGAGCCTGGACATCATTATGCCTATTTGTTCAATTATGCAGAACAACCGTGGAAAACACAGGAGTTGATCCGTAAACACACTTCAGAAGAAAATTATCGGAACGCACCTCTAGGCATCAATGGAAATGATGACTGTGGACAGATGTCCGCTTGGTATGTCTTTGGCGTAATGGGATTCTATCCAGTGACGCCAGGGATAGAGTTATTTGCAATTGGGGCCCCACAATTCCCTGAGCTCATTTTGAAATTAAATGATAAGGGAAAAAAGAAAGATTTCACCATAGTGGCGAAAAACCTTTCCAAAGAGAACATGTATATACAATCTTTGAAGTTGGATGGAAAAAGACTTAGTACACCTTTTATTACTTATACCCAAATAATGAATGGTAGTAACCTCGAATTTGAAATGGGGCCTACCCCTAATTTCCAGGCTTTTAAATAAGATACTTTACCTTGGGCGGTGAAAAGAGTAAAAGAAAAAGATTGAGGGAACAGTAGGAGTTTACTAAAAAATCATAAAGTCTTTCAACCAAAAAACAAAACGAATGCCATGGGAAGTGATGTATAACAATTTAGAATTATTTATATCTATGAAATATTTAACACTGATTTTAATTGGTCTATTTACTTATAATAGCATACAAGGACAGAATAATAATTTATGCCAGAACCGTTATTGGACAGAGGATGAAGCCAATTTAGTAATGAAGGAAATGTTGACAAACTGGGATGATCTGGATTCATGGAAAGCTCGAAAAGAGGCCATAAGGAACCAAATTATCGAGGGATCCCAAATACATAAAATGCCCGCAATCATTGGTAATTTCAAGACCATTATCAGTTCCAGTCAAATAATGTCGGGTTATATTGTGGAAAATATGGCCATAGAAAGTTATCCAGGCTATTATATTACTGGTAATCTTTATCGTCCGGATTTAGCTAATGGAAAATTTGCGGGCATTTTATCACCACATGGACATTGGGTAGACAGGCGCTTTTCTGAAGAGGTACAAAAGCGTTGTGCCACTTTGGCGAGGTCTGGCGCTGTCGTATTTGTTTATGATATGATTGGTTTCGGGGAATCCGTTGAAATAGACCATGATAACTTTCCAAAAGGGTTGCTCTTACAGACTTGGAACAGTAAAAGAGTACTTGAATATTTACTTTCGAGAGATGATATTGACCCTGATAGGATAGGAATGACGGGAGCATCAGGCGGAGGGACACAAACATTTTTGTTGACCGCAATTGATGAACGTATTAAAGTTTCCGCTCCTGTTTGTATGGTTTCAGCACATATGTTTGGTGGCTGTGCTTGTGAAAGCGGAATGCCCATCCATAAAAACTCGAACCATCAAACAAACAATGTCGAAATTGCTGCCCTCGCAGCGCCCAGGCCACTTCTTCTTGTTTCAAATGGGAATGACTGGACCAGAAATACACCCACTGTGGAATACCCCTATATTAAAAAGGTTTATGCCCTGTATAATGCCGAACACAAGGTGGTAAATGTTCATTTGCCCTCAGAGAAACACGATTATGGCTATAACAAAAGAACCGCTGTTTATAATTTTTTAGCGACTCATTTAACTCTTGATATGGATAAGATTCCGTACCATGCGGATAGGGGTTATGATGAAGGTTTTGTTGAAGTATTGGGAAAGCGAAAATTGATGGTATTTTCTGAGAAAAACACCAAACCCAGCTCCATTCTTAAAACTAATGATGAAGCGATATCTAGATTGGATGAGATTCTAGAAAAAGGTGAGTATTCTGATAACTAATAAGAACATTTAATAAAATACAATGAAGATTTATAAGGTATTATTTTACGCAGTAGCATTGTTCGCTATATCAATAATAGGATTAAATGCACAAACTGATAATAGCCCGAAAATTGTTTTAATTACCCTAGATGGTTTTCGCTGGCAAGAACTATTTACCGGAGCAGACAAAGACCTCATATCCAATGACCTCTATGTAGAACATCATGAGCAACTAAAAAATCTATTTTGGGACGAGACCGCTGATAAAAGGAGAAAAAAATTAATGCCTTTTGTTTGGAATTCCATTTCGGAAATGGGTCAATTACATGGCAATAGATTGGTTGGCAGTAAAATGAACCTCACCAATAAGCATTGGTTTTCTTATCCGGGGTACAGTGAAATATTAACTGGAAAAGCCGATGATGAAAGAATAAATAGCAATGACAAGATAAACAATCCCAACAAGACCATATTGGAACTTGCC
>CAZHJO010000343.1:0-3806 GCA_964532755.1 uncultured Maribacter sp.
AACGGCAATACCCATATGTAGCGGTGGATTTCCAATAGCCACGATCAGGAAACTACCTAACCCTGCCAATACGCCACCTAAACTGAAAAAGCCATGCGCCGCTGACATGAATTTTTGCTTATCCTTTTTCTCAAGTTCCGTGACCAAGGTATTCATGGCTATATCGGTAAAACCATTAAATGCCCCGAATAGAAAAAGCGATACCATCAATGAATAATAATTTGGGGCAAGCAATGGCAATAACGCGATCAAACTGCTACATAAGACCCCCAAGGAAGTAGCTTTCCCCACTCCTACTTTATTTATGATCCTAGCTGCAATGGGAAATATGGTAAATACCCCAAGAGATAAAAAGAAAATGGCAATACCTAAATCGGCCTTATCAATGCCTAATTTTTCCTTCACGGAAGGAATATAAATAGCCCAGGTACCAAATAGAATATTAAGGCTCGCAAATACCCAAGCAGGACCAAAATACCGTGGATTGGATAGAATTAATCTAAGTGATTTCATTGGAGGTTTATAATTGATGGCAAAACTACTTTAAATAGGATCGGCCCACTACGCTCTTTTTGTCAAAATTCCATCTTTTAGAATCTGTCCAAACCTATACATATCTTCATAGGAACAATAAAATGGGGCAGGTGCCAAACGAATGACATTGGGTTCTCGCCAATCGGCAATGACACCATTGTTCATCAAATAATCAAATAAAGACCTACCTTGCCCATGGAGGAAAACAGATAGCTGGCAACCTCTTTCTTTTGGGGTTATAATTTCAAAACTACCATCAACCTCCTTATCAATCACATTCAGAATATATTCCAAATATGCAACGATTTTATTCCGCTTAGCGATTAAGGCATCCATACCTACTTCTTCGAATAGTCTTAATGAAGCCAAATAAGGAGCCAGCGAAAGTATGGAGGGATTACTTATTTGCCATGCATCTGCAGTAAGCATAGGTTCAAAATTAGGTTTCATTAAAAATCGGGTCTTCTTTTTTGTGCCCCACCAACCCTCAAATCGTGGAATACTATCTTTACCCAAATGCTTTTTGTTTATAAATACCCCTGAAGCATTACCTGGCCCACTATTCATATATTTATAACTGCACCAAGCGGCAAAATCAACATCCCAGTTGTGAAGTTTTAATTCAACGTTACCTACAGCATGTGCCAAATCCCAGCCTACATATGCTCCTACCGATTTCCCGGCATTGGTAATGGTTTTCATATCAAAAATCTGTCCATTATAATAATTAACGCCCCCAATTAAAACCAAGGCGAGTTCATCTCCTATTTCATCTATTTTGGCTAGGACATCCTCGGTTCTCCAATGGTGCTCACCATCTCTTTTCATGACCTCGACAATGGTATCATTGGGATCTAGACCATGAAACCGAACCTGACTTTGTAGCATGTATTGATCACTGGGAAAAGCTTTCTCCTCACATAAAATCCTATAACGATTTTTGGTTGGTCTATAGAACGAAACCATCAATAAGTGCAAATTCACACTCAAAGTATTCATAACGGACACCTCCTCAGTATTTGCACCTACAATTTGGGCTAATGGTTCTGCCAAGCGTTCATGATAATCCCACCAAGGTTTGCTTGCATGAAAGTGGCCTTCTACCGCCAATTCCTTCCAGTCATTCATGACTTCATCAATATACCCTTGTGTGGATTTGGGTTGGAGTCCTAATGAATTTCCGGTGAAATAAATTACATCCTTACCATTTGTTTGTGGAAAATGGAATTCATTCCTGTATTTACGAAGTTTATCCTCTGCATCCATATTTTGGGCAAAGGCCAATGAATTCTGAAATGGCATAGTGTTATTTTATTCAAAAGTACAATTTCGATTTAAATAATTTCACACTGGGATGATGCAATATCACTCCAATCGCATCTCAATAATATGTTTCTTAAATCCTACTTTTTCATAAGCGCTAATGGCATTGCTATTTTCATCGTAAACCGTAAGTCGAATTTCTTTCAGGCCCTTGGAATAAGACCATTGTTTCAATTCTTCAATAATCTTGGTATTCACTCCCCTGCCCCGGTATTCCGGTAAAGTGTACATAAATCCCAGATATGAATAAAACCTATGGTTCAAATAATGTCTAGCGGATTTTACCAATGCGTATCCAGAACCTATGATTTCACCTTCAAGTTCTGCAACCACTAATGACGCATCCTTGTTTAGTATTAATTCCTCTAAATCATAATAGCTGATCGGATCAGCGCCCAAGGTAACATCAAAAGGTCTTTCTGCTTCAATTACACCTTGTTCAAAATCCAATAAAATAGCTATGTCATTAGGGATTGCGGTTCTAATTTTAACATCATCCATGGTCTACACTTTGTTAATTGAAATATCAAGGTAGTACATAATTACATATTTTTACCAAAAATTGAAAGCATGCACTTTTTGTCGCCTTTGTTGGAAAAGTACATTGAGGATAGCTCGGAAAACGAACCAGAATTATTGAAAGAGCTTTCTCGTGAAACACATCTTAAAGTTATTCAACCTAGAATGATTACAGGCCATTTTCAAGGTAGGGTCTTGAGTATGCTTTCCAAGATCATAAAACCAACGAGCATCCTTGAGATAGGAACCTATACAGGTTATTCGGCATTGTGTTTGGCCGAAGGCTTAAGCAAAAAAGGACTATTGTACACTATTGACATCAATGAGGAACTCACGGATTTTCAACGTAAATATTTTGATAAAAGTGACTATGGCCCACAAATTATTCAACATACCGGAGATGCGCTGGAAATCATACCTACATTGGATATGGCTTTTGACTTGATTTTTATCGACGCCGAAAAACGGGAATATATAAAGTATTTTGAAGCAGTCATGGAAAAAACCAGACCAGGAAGTATTATACTCTCTGATAATGTGCTATGGTCGGGTAAGGTTATTGAACCCTTGGACGAAAAAGATAAGGCTACGAAGGTACTTTTGGATTATAATCGGAAGCTGAAAGACGACCCTAGAATTGAAACTGTCCTATTACCAATTAGGGACGGATTAACCCTTTGTAGGGTACTATGACCCTCTCATAAAGAATATAAAAAGCAAAGGCTGTTAGAAGACCTACGATTGCCCCTACTATGATATCAATGGGATAATGAACTCCAACATAAATTCTGCTCAAGGCGAATAATAAAGGCCAGACATAAAAAATCCAACACCATTTTACTTTCTTTCTTAGGAACAGAACAATTATGGTCGTAATCGAAAAAGAACTTGCTGCATGTCCTGAGAAAAAGCTAAAACTCGATGGATTCTTCAATATCCTAATTATCGAGTTGATATCGGTATTGTTGTTGGGTCTTAATCGTTCGAAAAATCCCTTGGTCAAATCTGTGGCTACGAGAATAAATACAATTAAGGATAGTATGGTCAAGGTTACATAAATAGCTTCCTTTCGAGGATATTTCCAAAAAATCAAAAGGAAAAAAAACAAGAAAAGAGGTATCCACGTATAGATATTCGTTACGGTAGACCAAAACAAGTCGTACTCTTCAATACCCAAACTGTTCAAGTAGATTAATGTTTCCCTATCCCATTGCAGAATTCTTTCGAGCATAGGAGAAATATTATTTGCGCTTTATGGTTCCCGTAACATCATCGACCTTTTTTTTGACATCACTGACCCCCTTTTTAATATCCTCTCCAATTCCTGAACCAATGTTGTCCTTAACATCATCGATATCTTTTTTGATATCCTCAACAAAACTGGTATCAATGCCCTGCTTTTCAGCGCTTTTTTGAATTTCTTGTTTTAT
>CAZHJO010000344.1:0-3797 GCA_964532755.1 uncultured Maribacter sp.
CGCTTGTATGGCAGCAGAAGTCCCACCCGTGCCTCCACCTATAATAAGGATATCCACTTCTTTTTGGGCATTCAATACCGTCAAGAATAAGAGTAACGTGAAAAAAGAAATAGTTCTATTTTGGGTCATATAATTCAATTTATGCAAATTTTTCTCAAAATTGTTTTTTTCTTCTTATCCTAACCTGGAATATTTTATTTGTGTTGGTTTATTAAGTTCTTTTGCATCACAAAATTACAATCACTTTTGTTTAAACTATTTATAAAGAGAGAGGTGTTCAGGGTTTTCATCATTTTAGTAGAAACTAGTGCAGATCAACATAAAATTGTTCCATGCGGCTTTTATGACTCAGGAGAAATGTACTATTTTTGCTTTTTTGATAACCAATTCCATTGTATCAAAAATTTTGGAGTATTGATGATGCACAAGAATTCGTAAATACAACTTTTGGGCCCCGTAGTTCAATGGATAGAATAGAAGTTTCCTAAACTTTAGATGCAAGTTCGATTCTTGCCGGGGCTACAAAGTAGGTACGCGATTAGTACATAAAGCTATTAAAACAAAACAATTGAATAACGCCTGTTCTAAGTGCGATAGCTTGGATGCTTGCCTGGACAACGAGATAAAATTCGAGTATCAAATTCAAAAACCGAGAGAACTACTGACTACTGAACTTTCTTTTCATCCAAATCTCGTACATAGGCTCCCCCTTGCTATTGTTCCCTTGGTGATGCCAGTCATTTCCTTTTACTTCAAAACTAAATTTTAATTTGGCGCCAACCCTGGAGTTATCCCTGGAGAAAAACTCAATATTTTCTTGGTAAACACCATCCTTTGAAGTGAATGAACCCCCTCCGGAGCCAGAGAATTTCATAGTGTCAACGTTATAGGCTATCCACTGGAATCTGCCATTTTGTAGATACTTTAAGGTTTTTCTCGGTTTGCTATCGCCTCTTCTTTCTTGTCCTTTATCGGGTCCTCGCGTACCAAATAGCCATTGACCATCTAATTCTTGATTCTTCTTTTCTATTGGTTTGAACTCTATTTTGGATTCCATTTCAAGTAACAAATTTGGACCGTCCATTTTGAAAGGCATACTTAATTGGCGCACAGAGTCCTGTTCAAAGTTCGAATTAAACTCTAGTTGAACCACCAATTGATTATTTTCTACCTTGAAGAAACCGCCTTGTGTTTTTATAAACTTTGCTGGATTGGATTCATACACAGTGTGAACCAAATAATCACTGGCTATTTTGAGTTCATGTTGTATTGTTGTTTTTTCATTTTGTTGAACCGATAAATAGACATTTTCAGTAATCTGGGAATTAAGTGAACAAACACTCAAAAATGAAGTGAATAGTGTTGCTAATGTGGATTTAAAAAGTGATTTCATAACGATGGTTTTGTCCTCTAATTTACCAAATTAATACTCCAAATAATTGAAAATCATTAATTTGGTGTTACTCCTTGTTTTTTAGATTCCTTATCATTAATTCCGAAGTCTTTTCCAAATCAAATTCGGGTAGCCAACCCCAATCCCTTCGTGCGATGGTATCATCAATACTACTCGGCCATGAATCGGCAATCGCTTGCCTAAAATCGGGACTATAGGTAATCTTAAAACCAGGAACGATTCTTTGGATCTTGTCAGCAATTTCCGCTGGCGTAAAGCTCATGGCAGATAAGTTATATGCAGAACGAATCTTAATATCCTCTTCATTCCTCTCCATCAGCATGATAGTACCACGTATAGCATCATCCATAAACATCATGGGAAGTTTTGTGTCTTTGCTTAAGAAACAGGCATAATGGCCTTCAGATAGGGCTTTATGGAAAATTTCGACAGCATAGTCCGTCGTACCACCGCCAGGCATGGTTTTCCAACTTATCAGCCCAGGGTATCTAACACTACGGACATCTACCCCATATTTATGGTGATAATAACTACACCAGCGTTCCCCTGATTGTTTACTTATGCCGTAAACCGTTGTAGGTTCCATAATGGTGTTTTGAGGTGTATTGTTCTCTGGGGTATTTGGACCAAAAACAGCAATACTAGAGGGCCAAAAGATCTTATCGATCTTTTTTTCTTTGGCCAAGTTCAACACATTGAACAGTGAATTCATATTCAAGTTCCAGGCACGCATCGGAAATTTTTCTGCCGTGGCACTTAACATGGCCGCCATTAGATATACCTCACTTATCTCGTAATAGGCGATAATCTCTTCCAATGCATTATAATCCGTGGCATCCAACAGCTCAAATGGTCCCGAATTCATTAAATCTTCACTACCTTCCCGAATATCACTTGCAATTATAACATCATTGCCATGTCTGTCACGCAATGCATAGGTGAGTTCGGTGCCAATTTGCCCACAAGCGCCTAATATTAAAATTGGTTTCGGCATTAAAATGAAGTTAAATGAATTTATGGTAAATATAGCTTTTATTAAAATTTGTACATTCGCTTAATGCATAAATTATTAATTGTCTGTGTACTTATTCTCACGTTTCTTTCATGTAAGGAAAAGACTCGGGAAATGGCCGATGATGACACGTCAGGATACGAGTTGTCTACCGAAAATTGGCCAAATAAACTTAGTGTGAATCCCGAGGTCAGGGCTATCTTGGGGGAATGGCCCGAATACAGTGCATTGGATATTAGTTTTGACGCCATATACAATGCGGCAAATAGGGAGGATTTAAGCTTGACCATTGAAAATATAATCGAAGAGCAAAAACTTCTTGAAGATTCTGCATACCCAAAAGAGTTTGATAAGCCTCAGATAAAGGGAAGGCAAAAGGTATTTAAAACCTATGTCTTGAAAGTTAAGGGTGATTTGATTTATCGTTTAGATCCTGAGGCTTCGGTACATGAAATGATCAACGCCTACAATGCACTTCGTAAACAATTCAATGTAATGCTAAGCAACACCTTGGATACCAAACTAATTTTAGATGAAGAATAAAGTATTCTTTTTTTTCCTTTTCTCTTTTATTTTTAATGTAGGAGCTCAACAAATCCACTCAAA
The DNA here is from genome assembly GCA_964532755.1 of uncultured Maribacter sp. Taxonomy (GTDB): domain Bacteria; phylum Bacteroidota; class Bacteroidia; order Flavobacteriales; family Flavobacteriaceae; genus Maribacter_A. The sequence goes on from CAZHJO010000344.1 coordinate 3,033, forward strand.
GAAAGAGATTAACAATGTGCTCAATGCATGGCACAAGGCTGCCGCTGATGCTGAATTTGATGTCTATTTTGGATTAATGACCAACGACGGGGTCTTCATTGGTACCGATGCCATGGAGAATTGGCAAAATTTCGCGTTCAAGGAATTTTCAAAACCCTATTTTGATAAGGGGAAGGCCTGGAGTTTCACTTCCATCGAACGGAATATCTATGTAAATGATTCCTCCGATTTTGCCTGGTTCGATGAACTCTTGGATACCCAAATGAAGATTTGTCGTGGTTCAGGTGTCCTCAAAAAAGTGGATGGAAATTGGAAAATAGCACATTATGTATTGTCGATTGCCGTGCCCAATGAATATGTTGATGAGTTGGTCGGACTCAAACAAGAGAAAGATAGTTTGCTGATGGTTAAATTAAGGAATCGCTGAGGATTCGTACGAATAGTGTATTGCTGTAATTTTCCCTCAAAAGATTGACTAATGAAGTACTATGCCAAAATCGCTTCTTTTTATTCCAGATATTTCGGGTTTCACAAAATTTGTTCAGACTACGGAAGTTGAACACAGCCAACATGTTATTTCTGAACTGTTGGAAGTTCTGATCAATGCCAATACCCAGGATCTTGAACTTGCCGAAATTGAGGGGGATGCTCTTTTTTTCTATAAGGAAGGCGAGATTACTTCCCAAGAACGACTTTTGGCCCAGATTGAAACCATGTTCACTGCTTTTTACGGTCATTTGAAGTTGTTGGAAAAGAATAGAATAT
>CAZHJO010000345.1:0-3786 GCA_964532755.1 uncultured Maribacter sp.
GGCTTGTGCCGCACAAGCCTATAGAGTGTTCAAGGATGTTGACACCGATTATGCAGGCAAATGCCTGGAGGGTGCTCGTCGAGCCTATGAATGGGCTTTGAAAAATCAGGATGTTGCGTACGTGAACCCAACTGAAATAACAACCGGTCAATATGGAGATAAGGACTTTCAAGATGAATGGTTCTGGGCGAATGCAGAATTCTTTACTTCAACCTCAGATGATAAGTACCTGAATAGATTAACAGAAAAGGCCTTCGATTTTCAATTTGTACCCGGCGACAATTGGACCAAATTCATGCGTTTTATGGGTATGTTCACCTTATTGAAGAACAAGGAAGCTCTTCCACAAGCGGTATTCGGTAATCTTAAAAAAGGGATTTTGGGTGCTGCCGACGAGTTAGTGCAAAGAACCCAAAAATTAGATTACTTTCAGCCTTTGGATGATTTTCAATGGGGATCGAACAGTGATGTTCTTAACATGGCCATACTTATTTCAGAGGCCTATAGATTAGAACCAAAACCCGAGTATTTGATAGCTGTACAACAAGCAGCCGATTATGTGTTGGGTAATAATGCAACAGGATACAGTTTTGTAACAGGTTTTGGTCATAAAACCCCAATGTTCATTCATCATAGGCAAAGTGAGGCTGATGGAATAGATGAGCCTGTGCCCGGATTAATTGCAGGAGGTCCCAATAATGGGAAGCAGGATGTCTCGGATGGGGTTGTTTATCCCGAGAATGCATCACCTATGAAAAGTTGGGTTGATCAAGAACCCAGTTATGCAAGTAATGAAGTTTGCCTCAATTGGAATGCCCCCTTGACTTATGTACTTGGCTTTTTAGAACAGGAATCAAACTAATAGCATTATGGGAACAATCAAAACTTTGGTATTTACGGTATGTTGTATGTTTTTATTAGGTAATCAAGGCAATGCCAATGGTTTATCTGACACTTTAGTTGCACCCTTGGAAAAATTTAAAAAGAAACCACGTAACATCATATTCATTTTAACCGATGACCATCGATACGATTATATGGGCTTTACAGGTAAGGTACCTTGGTTGGAAACACCTAATATGGATAAATTGGCCACAGAAGGGGCTTATCTGCCAAATACATTTGTCACGACATCATTATGCTCTCCGAGTAGGGCTTCGATATTGACGGGTCAATTCTCACATACTCATACCATTGTCGATAATCAAGCGCCCGATCCTGGGAATCTTGTTTATTTTCCACAATATTTAGAAAAAGCCGGTTACCAGACTGGGTTTTTTGGCAAATGGCATATGGGTGATCATGGAGATGAACCCCAACCAGGATTCACACATTGGGAGAGTTTTCCAGGGCAGGGCGTGTATTATAATCCCACTTTGAACATCAATGGGAAAAGAACAACGTATAAAGATTCTACCTACATAACTGATTTACTCACCGAACATACGCTGGATTGGTTGGATAAAAGAGACAAAAGCAAACCTTTCTTTGCCTATCTCTCCCATAAAGCCGTACATGCCGGATTTAAACCGGCCAAAAGACATAAAGGAAGGTATAAGGGCAATCGAATAGCCTTGCCGGCAACTTATGACCAAACAAAAACAGGGGCATATCGCGATTTAAAATGGCCACAATGGGTAGCCGACCAGCGAATTAGTTGGCATGGGGTTGATTATATGTATCATGATAATCGGGATATTCATGAAATGGTCGTTGATTACTGTGAAACGCTCTTAGGTGTTGATGAAAGCATTGGTGCCGTTATGGATTATCTAAAAAAAGAAGGATTGGATGAATCAACACTTGTTATTTATATGGGTGATAACGGATTCAGTTGGGGTGAACATGGCCTCATAGATAAGCGCCATTTTTACGAAGAGTCGGTCAAAGTACCCCTTTTGGTAAGATGTCCAGAGATTTTCGAAGGTGGCATATCACCTGATCAAATGGTCCAGAATATTGATATTGGCCCAACTATTTTGGCAGAAGCGGGAGTAAAACAACCCAAAAACATGCCAGGTGTCTCCTTCATCCCGATTTTAACCGGGGACAACAAGGCACCTTCCCGTAAAGAGGTTTTTTATGAGTATTACTGGGAGTATGACTTTCCAATGACCCCAACAGTCTTTGGCATGCGAACCGACCAATATAAATACATTAAATACCACGGCATTTGGGATCGTAATGAACTTTACGATTTAAAGAATGATCCTGATGAGATGTATAATCTAATTGCGGATCCTGATAAGCAGGAATTAGCTAAATCAATGTCAGCCGCCATTTATGATTGGATGCAAAGTACAGGTGGGATGAACATACCCTTAAAAAGAACAGTAAAATACCGTTTTGGTGATTTTAAGCATAAGAATGAACACTAACCAAGCTGTATTAATCTTGAAAGTGCTTATTTGATTTCAACCAACTGTAAATAATCACTGTTCTTACTTATTAAGAGATGATCTTTACCACCAATGGTTATTTTTGTCATATCCTTTACATCACCAGGGGCGTAAAAACCGCTTTTTAGACTTGATAAAGGGATAAAGCTGCCATTGCCATTCCCTTTTAAAAACAGACCGTTACTGGCATCATTTCGAGGTGTTTCAACTTCAGAACTGTATAGATTTCCTGCAATGACCACATCTAAATTATCATCATTATCAAAGTCATTCACAATTATTTGATTTATGCTCGAAATTTGAGCTTCGATCGGCAATTCATGTTTTACAAATGAGTCGCCCTGATTTTCCAAATAGATACTAGCAAATGATTTTACCTGGTAGTGCAGTGAATTATTCAATGATTCTTCAGTATACACATCGATCAACGTAGCGGTGGAAAAAGAGGAATAATCCTTGAACTTACTTTTAATGGCAGGAATCTGTTGGGAGGAGCATTCCCTACCACGTAACGGATATTTTTTTCCATCATTAAAGTAACTCAAGACAATGTCATTGGTCTTGTTTTCATCAAAGTCATTGAAATATATATCAAAAGTCTCTTGATCCTTAGCCCTGTATTTATAATTAAGTCCAAGGTTACCAACAACAAAATCCATATCGCCGTCTTTGTCAAAATCACCTTCTTCAATACTAAACCACCAACCGTTAGATTCATCAAGGCCTAAGTTGTCAGTTACATTTTCGAACTCTCCTTTGTTATTTCTTAAAATGGTAATTGGCATCCACTCGCCAACGAGGATCAAATCTGTCCATCCATCATTATCAAAATCACTCCAAGAAGCATCTGTAACCATACCAATACTTTCTAATAAGGGTGCCACTTTATGCGTAACATCTTCGAATTTGGCCAATCCATTCTCCGACCTATTCTCAAGCAGATAGCTATTGGCGGGTGAGGGGTAATTCCCGGGAACCAATCTACCTCCTACAAACAAATCAAGATCGCCGTCCTTGTCAAAATCAAAGCTTGAAACTCTTCCTCCGCTCGTTAACATTTTTGGTAAGGCCGCACTGGATTTTGTAAACTTACCCTTGCCATTGTTAAGGTACAATCGATCTTGAAGCATTATGGAGCTGGGTTCAAACTCATTACCCCCGCTAACTATGTAAATATCCTGGTCATTGTCACCATCCGCATCAAAAATATGTATCCCCATATCTTCATAACCTTTGTCCTGCATTATATCTTCAACGATTAATGGGTCAAAACCACCCGAATTTTGAAGAAAAATACCGGTCTCAGTTCCAAAGGCACCACCAACAACGAAATCATCAAGACCGTCGAGCAGCTGGAGGAGTTCTTCAAGATGCCGGCCAGTCGCAT
>CAZHJO010000346.1:0-3784 GCA_964532755.1 uncultured Maribacter sp.
GGGGAATTGAATTAGCGCCTGCAGTAACCATTATTGCATCGTAAGGTGCATTTGTCGGCATGCCGTGATAACCATCGCCCCATATAACTTCGACATTGGTATAACCCAAGTCCTTCAATCGTTTTTTTGCTGCTATAGCCAAGTCCTCCACAATTTCAATGGTATAGACCGAATCAACGATTTTGGCCAGTACTGCAGCTTGATAACCGGAACCTGTGCCTATTTCCAGTACAGTATGGCCCGATTTTAAATGGAGTGCTTGGGTCATAAAAGCTACGATATAGGGCTGCGAAATGGTTTGCCCATTGCCAATGGGTAAAGGTCTATCGGTATAGGCATGCTCTTTCATAGCTTCGGGTACGAATTCATGCCTTGGAACATTCAACATGGCTGCAATGGTAGCTAGGTCTTGAATATCCCGACCCTGCAATTGCATTTTAACCATTAACTCTCTTTGGACATGATAATCTGTTTGACCCACCGCTAAATTGCAGTACATTAAAAGTGCGCTTGTTAATAGTAGTATGATCTTATTCATTTTTCTGAAATTTCATAATCCATTTTCATTAGCTATAAAAATATGGATTTATAAAAAGGAACCTATGATCTTGGTCAATAAGGTTGCCATTTATTGTGATACTATGTGAAATCACCCCTAATCTAGTTTCGTATATATTTATTGGCTTCGTTCCTAACTAGCTCATATATTCTTCCTCCTGGAGCTATTGATTCGTTTACCTTATTTGAAAAGATAAATAAACCACTTCCATTATTAAAATGCCATTCTGCCCAAGTTTTAAATCCGGTTCCTCCCCCCAAATGCCCAATGCAATCACCGATACAGTGTGCCCAAAGTAAAGCCGTTCCCGAAGACGGATTCTGCAATTCAATCATTTTTTCGATACTTTCAGGGTTTAAAATTCTATTGCCATTGTACACGCCATCATTGAGCATTGCAATCATGAAATGGGAAAAATCCTCAATATTACTGCTTAGGAAGCCCGCGGGATAATGCCTGCACGTATAATATCCTAAGGGGCTATTATTATCAGAATATGGCGTTGTCAGGAGTTCTTCATTTAAACTACCAAGTCTATAGCCTGAATTATTCATCTCCAGCGGTTCTAAAATGTTCTCGGAACAGAAATCGCGATAATCCATTCCAGTAATTTGCCCTACAATTAAACCAAGTAATGATGTGCCGATATTTGAGTATAATTCTTGTGCTCCTGGCGGATAATTTTTCCACACCCTAGCCCTATATTGACTACCATTTGTTAGGATATATTCGGGAAGCCATTCTAGGAGTAAGGGTGGTTCCTCATTGTTATAATAGAAATGATGAAAATCGGGTATACCATCATTATCTAAAGGCCATGCCAATCCCGAGGTATGTGTTAATAACATAAGGGCAGTGATCTTTTTGTCCTGAAAATTAGGGTTGCGTACTTCAAAAGGTAGATATTGGTTTATATCCGCATCCAAGTCGATTTGGTTTTGCTCCCAAAGTTGCATTACAGCGGTTGCCAAAACCAACTTGGAAATTGACATGATCGTATACAACGATTCACGATCAGCGAGTTTGGAACTTGCAACATTCGAATAACCATAGGCAGATTCCCAAACTATTTGGTTATCCAAAACAGCCGCTGCAACAACAGAAGGGATTCTTTTAGATTCCATCTCCTTTAAAATCTCGGATTCGGTGTCTATAGTTGAGGGATCTTCAGATTTCTCGCAACTTTCAATCGTCACTGCGATGAACGCTAAAAGAAGTATATAAAATTTGCTTTTCATTGTTCTAAACTTTTCTTTTTCCCTATTTCACTAAATAGGTATTGTACTGATAGTGTAATACTGATATTGCGCGCATATTCATTTCTTGGTCCGTAATACGATGGAGCATACCCTTCGATTCTATCCATCATATTTACTAGACTGTAGCTTGTGCGTAACTCAAGTAAGACCTTTCTCGAAGCAAGATTGAAATCAAATGCATATCCAGCGATAACACCAAAATCAAATTGTCTCATGTTGGTCATTGCTACTTTTTCCTGTTGACCTTCTATTTCTGTAATGCGACGTGCGTTTAGTTTTAAAGAAGTATAGGGGCCAATTACGATACCTGATAGCTTGTTCTTTTTTAACGCGGATCTGTACTTAAAAAGTAAAGGAAGTTGTACATAACTACTCCGGATCTTATACTTAATATCGTCGAACAAATAGTCCGTGCTATAATCAAGACCTTGTGTTATAAAAAGCAACTCAGGTTGAAAACCAACTCGATTGGAAAATTCAAAGGGGGCAAATACACCAATTTGATATGTTAATAGCGGTAATCTATGTTCAATGGAGTTTATTTCATATCCTAAATAGGGTATTTGACCTTCATCTTTGAAGGCGATATCCGAAAAACCCAAGCCTACTTTGACGCCTATTTGGGCAGTAGAGGATGTCACCAAAAATACTAGGAACAGCATACGGATTGAAATGAAATAAATTCCCTTCATGTGCACCATTTTCAACAAATTTAGAATGCTGTTAAGGGTATTGGAATGATTTTAATCATACTGGTCTTCCAATAGGCCAAATACTATGCATTGTTTGAATCCGGTAAGTCTATAGGAAATTTTTCACAAACTTCATTGTTACGTAATGCTCCCATGTTTTTTAAAAAAATCAGTGGCTCCCCACCTTGAAGATGCTGCAAAAATCAGGCGGAATCATTTAAAATTGATTTTTAGAAAGTTATTGCCGTTTAAGGTCATTATCCGGTCAATAATCTCATCGGCATCAATATTGTTGGCTGCCACTTTTAGTGTGGCATCCTTCATATAATTGTAGGCATGTCGCTCTAAAAAGTCAGCCAGAAAAGGGAGCTCTTCGGAGGTCCAGAAAGCATTTAAGGGGTCTATGATGCCATCGAAATCGGATCCGATGACCATACAATCCCAAGCAAAGAGTCCTTCATTATCGAGTACTTCCAAAATATGCTGAACCTGGTTCCATAACAGCTCGGACCGATAATGCATTATTTTGGAGCGTTTTGTGGAATGCTTGGTTTTTTTTAGGGTTTTCTTACTGGCAATTCTTCGTTCATCCAATTGCAGACCCATAATTCCCTTGCTTTTAGCGATTCTGATGATTTCCTCATCAAAAAAATTGATGTCCACAGGGTTGAATTTCTTTGCCACCTTAGAGCCCGTCTGTTTCGGAAATGCAACCGACTTCATCCCGTTAACCGCTCCATGGCTCACTATAAGCGGAATGTTCTTATAGGCAGGCGTATTATCGATTAGTGCATAATAATCCTGTCTTGATGCGACACTCATATGCTTTAGGTCTATCAAAATGCGTTTGCCATTAGTAGTACTCAGTAGTTCTTTCACGACAGTGATGCCCAAATCAGTAAATCCAGTGTCAATTCCCTCGGTTTGGTCTACCTTCTTTCGCACCAGTTTGGTAAAACTCTCTGCATGGCCACATAAGTGGTTCCAGAAATGGTGCGCTATGGCTACAAAAAATGGTGGTGTATCCCAATTCTTTATCTTTTGAAGGTTGGCCAAGAACTCATTTTCTTTGGGTGTCTTGCTTATCTGCTGATTCAGGACATGCATCCCTTCAATGGATAGAACAACACAAATCGTATGTCTGTTTTCATGGTCCTCGGCCCTAATGGTCTCGATTTCATTATAATTTTGAACCAGTTTGTATCGGTAGTTTCCTTCTGGAAAGTGCTTGACCAACCCATCGAGCTGCTTATAAAAATCATACTCCATTTCAA
>CAZHJO010000347.1:0-3777 GCA_964532755.1 uncultured Maribacter sp.
ATTACTGTTAATTCTTTTAAAACAAACCAACCTTTATCAAAAACCTTATTTACTTTTGATGAGAACAAGTACAAGGACGAAGGGTACTACATCATAAGAAATTAGACCATTGAGAATTCTAGACCGGTATATTTTATCGAGATTCCTATTCAATTTTTTCAGCTCGTTTGTCATATTGATGTTCATCTTCATATTTCAAACGATTTGGCTTTTTATTGATGACTTGGCCGGTAAAGGCCTTGACATTATCATCATCGGCAAATTTCTCTTTTACCTAATGCCCAATTTAACTGAGAAGGTATTACCCCTGACCGTATTACTTTCTTCGATACTAACCTTTGGGACCTTAGCCGAAAACTATGAGTTTGCCGCTATGAAAGCATCAGGTATTTCGTTACAAAGGGCAATGCTGAGCCTTATAGTTTTCATTGTCTTTTTAGGGGGCGTCACTTTTTATTTTGCCAATAGTGTCATTCCCGCATCGGAACAGAAAATTTATAACCTGCGTCGCAATATTGCAAAAGTAAAACCGGCTGTTGCCATTGTCGAAGGGGTTTTTAGCGATTTCGAAGGTGCCGATATGAATATAAAGGTTGATAATAAACATGGGGAAAATGACCGCTTCCTGGAAAATATCACTATTCATTTAAAAACCAAAACCAAGGTGAATTCAACAGTAATCAAGGCAAAAACTGGGGAGCTTAAGAGTAGTGAGACTTCAGATATTTTGCAATTGGTTTTGTACGATGGCCACTACTATCGCGATTTGCAAAAGAGCTCCCGTAAGGCCAAGGACAAATATCCGTTCGCCGAAGCGAAATTTGAAACCTATACCATGAACATTGATCTTTCGGAATTCAACAATGTTGATTTGGAAGAAGAAAGGGACATAAGTACGGAAAAAATGAAAAATGTCTTTCGACTCACCAAGGATATTGACTCTCTTAAAAAAGACAATCTCAGAATTGTTGAGGCCTTTTCAAAGAATATCCAGGGAAGAATGGGCGCTTTCGCACCACTGCCCAAAGAAGATTCAACATATATTGATAAAAAGATGGCAATGAACGCCAAGCTTTCCAAAAAAGAAATAGCAACGCGCGATAGTACAGCGATGGCCAATATTAACTCGGTCGGTGATATCATAGATCTTTATCAAGATTGGCAAAAAATACAGATTATAGGCGGCGCCAATACCGCTGCCAGTAATGTACTAACCTCTATACAGGGCAAACGAAATGAACTGGAAAAACGATATGAAATCTATAATAGACATATTTTATCCCTTCATAAAAAATATGCATTGGCATTGTCTTGTGTAATATTATTCTTCGTCGGAGCGCCATTAGGGGCAATAATCCGTAAAGGCGGAATTGGACTGCCAATGGTCATAGCGATCATATTATTCCTAACTTACTATTTTATCGGAGTGTTTGCAGAAAACTATGCCAAAAAAAATGAAATCCACCCCATTTTTGGAGCATGGTTATCTACAATGATAATGTTACCTTTGAGCATTGTGCTAACCAAAAAAGCAACCGCAGATAGAGGATTAATGAATTTAGACGGCGTCATTGAACTCTTTAATAGAATTTTCAAAAAGAAAGAAAAAGAAACGACAACAGCATGATAACCAGCATGGAAAAAAGTATACAATTAAATACTATTGAGGAGGCGATTGAAGATGTTCGCAAAGGAAAGGTAATCATTGTTGTTGATGATGAAAATCGCGAAAACGAAGGGGATTTCATTGCAGCGGCCGAAATGGTTACTCCTGAAATGATAAACTTTATGGCCAAATATGGTCGCGGATTGATCTGCGCCCCTTTAACCGAAGACCGCTGTAAGGAATTGAATCTGGGAATGATGGTTCAGAACAATACCGTTTTGCATCAAACCCAATTTACTGTTTCCGTTGATTTGATTGGTAAGGGATGCACGACGGGCATTTCTGTCCATGACCGCTCAAAAACCATATTATCCTTGGTTGATGATTCTACCAAGCCCCATGATTTGGGGCGTCCGGGACATATCTTCCCCTTAAGGGCTAAAAATGGTGGTGTCTTACGCCGAACAGGTCATACAGAGGCTGCCATAGACATTGCAAGACTGGCTGGTTTTAAACCAGCGGGTATTTTGGTTGAAATATTGAATGAAGATGGTACTATGGCCAGGTTACCGCAGTTGGTCGATGTAGCCAAAAGGTTCGATTTAAAAGTGATATCCATTGAGGATTTGGTGGCCTATCGAATGGAGCATGACAGTCTCATTGAAAAGAAGGAGGATTTTGAAATCACTACCCGATTTGGAAAATTCAGGTTACGGGCCTACCAACAGACAACAAACAATCAAGTACATATTGCATTGACCAAAGGAAATTGGAATCAAAATGACCCGGTATTGACACGAATAAATGCCACATTGGTAAACAACGATATTCTTGGCACGCTAACCAATAATCCGGACAAGAAATTGGAAGATATGTTCAAAGCCATTAATAAAGAGGAAAATGGCGCCTTTGTATTTATAAACCAAGCATCACAATCCTTAAATCTCTTGAAAAGACTAACCGAGCTTAAAACATTGCAATCGAAGGGAGTATTCAAGGCCCCTAAAATAGATATGGACGCAAGGGACTTTGGTGTAGGTGCCCAGATTTTACATGATCTAAATATTACCAAGATACGTCTGCTTACAAATACATTACAGTCTAAACGAGTGGGAATTGTTGGTTATGGTCTTAAGATCGTGGAATATGTTACTTATTAAGACTTTATAGAATTCCATTAAGTACCCCAACCATCTTTTCGGCACGTTCGTTTACCTCTGATTCGGACCAACCTAATTTTATCAAACAAGAGATATTACGACTTACCCAGTAATCCGATTTTGAGAAATCTGCCTTATGATAATCAGGTAATCGCTCAATGACTTCATTTGGTAATTTACCCAAGAACGATTTATTTATAAAATGCTCCCATTTGCGATAATAATGCCAATTATTGTCATACCAGTAAAAACAACCATCAATATGGGCTTTTGACAGGGCTTTTTGGGTTGCCTTGGCCTTTTCTTCATCTGGGAGAAAGAAGCTTAGAAAAGAATAATTCTCAATGCCACCCTCTGGAACATTCCTGAAAAAAATACCTTCGATCGACTCCAAGGCGTTTCTTAAAATGGAATAGTTTCGTTCTTGAATTGTCAGGAATTCGTCCAATCTTCTAATTTGTGCAAGCCCTACTGCGGCACTTAGCTCAGAAACCCTATAATTGTAGCCTAGAAACGGATGACCTTCTGCTCCCCTATCCTTACCTATATGATCATGCCCATGGTCGCTATAGTGATCTGCATTCATGTAGTACTTCTTATTATCGGTTATTAGAGCTCCTCCTTCGCCACATGTTATGGTTTTTACCGCATCAAATGAAAAACAGCCCAAATCACCATAGCTGCCCACGGGTTTACCCTCATAACTCGCGCCTATAGCCTGACAGGCATCCTCCAACAATAAGAGTCCATGTTCATCACAAATAGTCTTCAATGCCCTTAAATCAGCCATAGAACCACACATATGAACAGGCATCACTACCTTGGTGTTTTTGGTAATCGCTTGTTTTACGGCTGTTGGATCTAATGTCAGGGTATTGTCCACATTGACCAGTATCGGCACTGCACCTATGGCCAAAATCGATTCAAAACTTGCAACAAAAGTAAAAGTAGGTATGATTACTTCGTCACCTGCCCCAACACCGGCACTTGCCAGCGCAACAGTCAGTGCAG
>CAZHJO010000348.1:0-3776 GCA_964532755.1 uncultured Maribacter sp.
AATAAAGTGCAGTACGTCCGATGGATAAATAGCCAAAATATTAACAGATAGACTACTAATCGAAGTTTTAAGGCCGATTAACTAAAATCGCAATTTTTTAACTTCAGGTTGGAATCCTCAATTCTTAACGGTCATATCTTTGTAGTGTGAAATTTAAGCAAACCCATTTCTGTTGTAAGTCTTAAGAAAATAGAGATATGAGAAGATGTTTGGTCTTTTTTTGTTCTCTTATCATGCTTTTGATTTTTGCAAGTTTTGTTGGCTTAACCTCTAATCAGGTGGTCCCCAAAACATTAAAAGTCAATGGACCTACGAAAGTTTTGTTCCCCAAAAACAAAACTGTTTTTGCTTCGACCATGGTGTCACCGCCCTTCTTGGGGAGTTCCTTTATTGGTTTTAAGGAGGCTTTGGCCTTTAAGGAATCTTCTGGGAATTATTTTGTTACCAATACGTTAGGTTATCTCGGAAAATATCAATTTGGCGCAGGTACTTTAAAGTTAGTGGGTATTTCAAATACAACCAATTTCCTGAATGATCCCATTTTACAGGAGAAGGCCTTCGAAACCAATCTTGCTCGCAATAAATGGATTATGCGCAGGGATATTAAGAATTTTGTTGGTAAAAGAATCAAGGGAGTACAAATTACTGAATCTGGAATGTTGGCAGCTGCTCATTTGGCTGGCCCAGGAAATGTGATGAAGTATTTGCGTTCCTATGGTAAATTCAATACAAAGGATGCCTATGGCACATCGATTGACAATTACATCAAGAAATTTTCTGGTTATGATTTGTCGATTGTAGCCGCAAAACGTAATCCAAAAATTTAAGATTATCTATATATATGAAAATGGTGGGCCCTGACGGAATCGTCAGGGTTTATTTTTTAGCCTTGTATAATAAAAATTACTGGTCTCTTATTGAGATTCGGATATGTTTTTTTCCAATCCAAAATCTTTTTCGTAGCAATGAATTCAGTACTCAATGTAATATCACATGCTATACAGAGTAATGTACGGACTGAAAGGGTTTTTAATAATTCGGCCAAAAGTTTGTCATTCCGATAAGGAGTTTCAATGAATATTTGTGATTGACCAAGATCAATTGATTTTTTTTCCAATGATTTTATAGCATTCTTTCTTTCCGTGGATTCAATGGGTAAATACCCATTAAAAGCAAAATTTTGACCATTCAAACCACTGGCCATCAAAGCCAGTACAATTGATGAAGGCCCTACCAAGGGAACCACCTGTATGTTTTTTTGATGCGCAATGCGGACAACATCAGCTCCAGGGTCGGCAATGCCTGGACAACCAGCTTCTGAAAGCACGCCAACATTACGTCCTTCAAGACAGGGTTTTAAAAAGGTGGGTATAGCTTCGGGTTCGGTATATTTATTCAAGATTTCAATAAGTAAGCCTGGTTGCGGTTTTCTAGGGCTTATTTTTTTAATAAAACGCCTAGCCGACTTCTCATTTTCAACAATATAATAGTCAATCTCCTCAATCGCCCTTTTAATTGAAATGGGTAGAACTTCTAAAGGCTCATTTTCGCCCAAAGTTGTGGGTATCAAGAAAAGTTTACCTTTTGGTTTTGTGTTTTCTACCATCCCTATGTATTAAGAAGCATTCAATTTTTTAGCAATACTAGTGCATGCCTTGTCAATTAAATGAAAAACATGCTCAAAACCATAATCATCATAATAGGGGTCTGGCACTTCAATAAAACCGGTATCAACTTCTTCGAGAATTAGTTTAACCTTTGCCTTCTCCTCCTCATTTTGGGCCAAGGCGGTAACGTTTTCGTAATTGCTTTGATCCATTACGTAAATCAGGTCAAAATCCTTAAAATCCTCGGTTTTGAACTTTCTGCAGCGTTGATCGGTAATGTCAATATTATATTTTAGCCCAACGTCGATACTTCTGCTATCTGGTTTGCTCCCAATATGGTAGCCTCCTGTACCGGCGGATTCCACGGAAACAGCTTTGCTATCTACCTTACTTTGGAGTATGCCCTCAGCCAGTGGTGACCTACAGATATTTCCGAGGCAAACCATTAAAACCTTAGTTACCATTAAAATGAATTAGGAAAGTTTCTTTGTTAAATCTTCGATATACTTGCGAAATTGCTTATCGGTTTCTGCAAGATTATCTACTGTTTTACAGGCATGCAAGACAGTTGCATGATCTCTTTTGCCAATTTGTGAGCCAATACTGGCCAAAGAAGCCTTGGTGAATTTTTTTGCAAAGAACATGGCCAATTGTCTTGCCTGCACAATATGTCTTTTTCTAGTTTTGGATTGTAAGGTGGCAACATCCATTTCAAAGTAATCAGAGACCACTTTCTGAATATAATCGATAGATACTTCCCGCTTGGTATTCTTCACAAACTTCTCGACCACTTGTTGTGCCAATTCCAAGGTTACTTCTTTCTTGTTGAACGAGGATTGTGCTATTAAGGAAATAATTGCACCCTCTAATTCACGAATGTTGGTCTTTATGTGTTTGGCCACATAATCGACAATATCTTCTGGCATTTCAACGCCATCACGATATAGTTTATTCTTTAAGATTGAGATTCGTGTCTCATAGTCAGGATTCTGTAGCTCTGCCGATAAACCCCATTTAAACCTTGATAACAATCTTTGTTCAATATCCTGCATATCAACAGGTGCTTTGTCAGAGGTCAAGATTACTTGTTTGCCATTTTGGTGCAAGTGATTGAAAATATGAAAGAAGACATCCTGTGTTCCAGTTTTTCCTGATAGGAACTGAACGTCGTCAATAATCAATACATCGATCAATTGATAAAAATGTATGAAATCGTTTCTAGTGTTCTTCTTTACTGACTCTATATACTGCTGTGTAAATTTCTCTGCTGAAATATATAAAACAGTGCGCTCCGGATATTTATCCTTAATCTCAACCCCGATGGCATGGGCTAAATGGGTTTTCCCCAATCCTACACCTCCAAATACCAATAGCGGGTTAAACGATGTGCCACCAGGTTTATTTGCAACTGCCATACCTGCTGATCGCGCCAATCTATTTGAATCTCCCTCCAAAAAATTGTCAAAATTATAATTAGGATTTAATTGTGATTCTATTTTTATGTTTCGTATTCCAGGAATCACAAAAGGGTTACGCAATTCAGGGTTTTTCGATTTAATGGGTACATCCATCTCCTGTGGCCCCATATTACCCCTATTTGAACTTGGGATTTTCTCAGTGAAAGGTTCACGATTGCCATAGGTGTTTTCCATACGGATGATATATACCAGTTTGGCAGTTTCACCCAACTCCTTTGTTAGTGCAACTTTTAGTAGTTTAACGTAATGCTCCTCTAGCCATTCGTAAAAGAATTTGCTCGGCACTTGTATACTTAATGCATTTTCTGAAAGCTTAACAGGTTTGATGGGTTCAAACCATGTTTTGAATGCCTGCGGTTGGATATTATCTTGGATAAACGCCAAACAATTGTTCCAAACGGAATTTGCAGTTACACTCATTATAAAATTTCTCTTATTTATTGGTTATTTCTAAGCACAGTAGCTTATGGTTGTTATGATATGCAAGAGTAAATTAGGTTTGACAAATATGTGAACAAAAATCCTAAAAAAAAAATGATTTGGGGTTGAATTTACCCTTTTTTTTTCGCATGTTAACGGGCTTCTTACAGAAGCTTTTAAATATATAATTTTTAGTTGGATAAATATGGATTTTAACGATATTTCTTTTCGGGTGCGTTATGGAGAAACCGACCAAATGGGAGTGGTGTAT
>CAZHJO010000349.1:0-3767 GCA_964532755.1 uncultured Maribacter sp.
TGGTATTTGGGATATGATGCAGCTAACTATGAATGCTGTAAGTACTTCCAAGATTTTACTCATGGAAATACCCAGGTAAAATTAATACGACCCAAGCGTAACCTGTGTTCTATTTCTTCTCTTCTTACCTGAAAATAGATCTATGGTCACGCCTACAGTGACACCTCCTAAAACAGTAGCGCCAAGATCGCCATTGTCCCAGGTATTTCCATTATTTTTATCCAAGGATTCTTTGGCAAGACCCACCAATAAACTGGTCCCTACGGCTCCAACATAAGTCCAAGCCCGGTCACCATCCGAAATTTCACTGGCAAGAAATGCACCAGCCGCTCCGCTTAACGCACCAGCACCAAAATGCAATATTTTATCGTTCTCCAACTGGGCATGAAGTAGTGATAAGGAACAAAGGAAAGTTATAAGTACAAGTACATTTTTGGTCATCACCATAAATGTAATTAATGAAAAGCATGCATGCAAAATTATATTTTTCAACATATTGATGACGACGCCATCCTTTGGTCACTCCTTTGGAATCATAGATTACATAAACTCAAAATCGGGGAATAAATAACAAAAACTCCAAAGGACAGGAGAACTTGTTCGACGCGGCGTATGGGAATCGATTTTCCAGCGTTCCCGGAAAAATTCCTCGTGTTGGGTGTCCTTTCTTTGTACATGCAAAGAAAGAACAAAAAACCTACTTAAACATTACACCCAAAACAACCCCATTCATCGAAGACAGGAGTGCAAAAAAATAAAATCCCTATCTTGATCTTCCAACAAAAATCATCAACCAACGACTGCATGCATTCAAGACTATCGTACGTTCTCTTACTATCAATTGCAATACTCACCACACAACTTAACGCCCAAACCTATGCTCGTAATGGCATGGTCGTTTCGGCGAACAAGCTATCCTCAGAAACCGGGGTATCCATACTAAAACAAGGGGGTAATGCCATTGATGCCGCTATCGCCACGGCATTTTCACTGGCGGTGACCTTACCATCGGCAGGAAATATTGGTGGCGGTGGCTTTATTGTTTATATGAATACGAACAGTGCGGTAACTACCATCGATTTTCGTGAAAAAGCCCCACTGTCGGCCACCAACGATATGTATCTGGATAGCGTCGGAAACCTTATTCCCGGTAGCAACCATAATAGCAT
Organism: uncultured Maribacter sp.; assembly: GCA_964532755.1. Lineage (GTDB taxonomy): Bacteria > Bacteroidota > Bacteroidia > Flavobacteriales > Flavobacteriaceae > Maribacter_A. The sequence goes on from CAZHJO010000349.1 coordinate 1,170, forward strand.
CAAGGCAATCGGGGTTCCCGGTACGGTAGCCGGGCTCTACATGGCGCATCGGAAATACGGAAAGCTCCCATGGGCGTCCGTGGTGCAGCCTGCTATTGATCAAGCTCAATACGGATTCCCTTTTAATTGGTCCCTCTATGCCGCTGCGGGCCATTTTACCAAGGAAGGAAATGAAAATGCGTTTATGGATAATTATTTCCGAAATGCTGAAGGTAATGTGGTACAACCAGACGAGTTCTGGAAACAACCCAAGTTAGCTTCAACTTTGACGTTCATTCGTGATAAGGGTAAGGACGGATTCTACAAAGGTGAGGTAGCGAACAAAATTGCCCAATGGATGAAAGCGAATGGAGGTATTATCACCAAGAGGGATTTAAGAAAATACAAGGCCATAGAACGCCAACCTATCAAAGGTTCCTATAAGGGTTTTGATATCTATTCCATGCCGCCACCAAGTTCTGGGGGCGTTGCGCTTGTTGAACTGATGAATTTGATGGAACAGGCCAATTTTGAGGAAATCGAGTTTAACTCCACCGAATACGTACATTTGGTAGCAGAGGCTATGCGCAGGACATTTTCGGACCGTGCCGAGCATTTGGGGGATTCTGATTTTAATCCTGATATGCCCATTGAAAAACTGATTTCCAAGGAATTCGCGAAAAAACGATTTGAGGCCATTGATATGGCAAGGGCTTCTATCAGTGATTCAACCAAATTTGGTCAATTGTACGATGGGGATAGTACGACCCACCTATCGGTGATGGACAAGGACGGAAACGCCGTTTCGCTTACCTATACCTTGGAGTATGGCTATGGCTCGAAAATGGGCTCGCCTGAACTCGGTTTTATCTTTAATAATGAAATGGGGGATTTTAATCCACAGCCAGGAGTAACGAAGAATAACGGGCAAATAGGTACGGCCCCCAATGTAGTGGCACCTGAAAAGAGAATGCTTTCGAGCATGACACCGACTATAGTCGGTAAAAATGGTAAGCCCTATTTAGTCATCGGAAGTCCAGGTGGAAGGACCATCATCAATACGGTTTTCCAAACAGTTTTCAATGTGTTGGAATTTGATATGCGCATAGATAAGGCCATCGAAGCCTTAAAAATACACCACCAATGGTTACCAGATCGTATCATTTACGAACAGCATCTTTTATCTCCGGATACCCGCAAGGCTTTGGAAGCTATGGGGCACACGATGAAAGCATACAATAACTTAGGTGCCTTAATGGGTATTACGTATGATCCTGTTAAGAAAGTGATCACCGGGGCCTCCGATTCTTCCAGACCCGATGGTGGGGCGATCGGGTATTAAGCCCTCCCTAACGTATTGATAATACCACATTTTTGTCTAAAACGATAAATAGTTTCAATAAATTTTGTTTTTTAATACGATTCGTACTATATTTATAATACGAATCGTATCATTATGAAAAAAGTAAAACGAACTAAGATTACTTCCTTGGATTACGCTATTCTAGGGTTGTTGCATCAAGCACCACTATCTGGTTACGGTCTAAGAAAGCAATTTGAAACCACTGCGATAGGAAATTACAGTAGTAGTCCGGGCGCCGTTTACCCTGCCCTTGACCGATTGCAAAAGGTAGGCCTGGTCGTTAAATCCCTCTTGGAAAATCAAAAAAAAGAAAAGTTCAGATGTACCCCAAAAGGAATCGAAACCCTGAAAAATTGGTTATTACAGCCTGTCGAAATAAATGATATTGCCAAGAACATTGATGAGCTTCTTTTAAAATTCGCTTTTATGGATAGGCTTTTGACCAAAGAACAAAAACTTGACTTTTTGATCTCCTTCCAAAAGCAACTTAAGATCTATTTAGAACAACTAAAAGCATTTCATAATAAAGAAGGTGCTGGTCTTCCATTGAACGGGCGATTGGCTTTTGAACATGGTCTGGCCAGTTATACTGCAACTTACAAATGGTGTAAAAATGCCATAGTTATGATTCGCAGTCATCAAGAAAAATAAAATACACAAAAACCATAGCATCATGAAAACTAATTTATGGATCAATTCAACCTTGGGCGCTCTACTACTAACTGCCATATATGCCCTACTTAATGTGTTTTTTAATCAGACCCAAGACGTAAACAGGCTCCTATGGGGTGTATTATCCAACTTCTTGGTAGCGCTACTTCTGGGTTATTATATTTGCCGTGCAACACTCTCAGGTCTTAAATTGGGCCTTGCAGTATTCCTTATTTACTTTATGATCGGGCATTTTAATACCTTGGTCGAGGCTTACATCTTTAATGTAACCGATAGGGAACAGACCACATTTGAGATGCTAAATGGATTTTTGGCCTCGATGCTATTTTGCCCGTTGTATATATTCATGTATAGGAATCGAGGCGTTTTACAACCGTTGACATTTGCGACGCGTTCATTTTTTGGTTGGCTTTGGAGAATTTTGGTTGCCAACTTGCTATACCTCATTTTTTATATCACTGCTGGACTTATTTTGAGTGTGGTATATCCGCAATTGATGGAATTCTATGAAGGAAAAATTCCACCCTTTGATATAATGATCAAAACCCAGTTGTTCTTAAGAGGATTTATCTTTATTGGTGTTG
>CAZHJO010000350.1:0-3757 GCA_964532755.1 uncultured Maribacter sp.
AAAAAAAACATGAAAAGAACAGTAGCTTATTTTATTTTGCTGATAGGAATATTAGCATGCAGTAGCGATTTTACCGAGTCTCCAGCTGTTGGTGCACTCAGTGATGAATCGCTTAAGAACGAAACCGGAGTAAATTTATTACTTACCGGTGCTTATTCAGCGCTAGACGGCGTTCGAAATAATGGTTTTGGAGAAGGATGGGCAACCTCTGGGGACAACTGGATAATGGATGTATTGGCAGACGATGCCCATAAGGGAAGTACCGATGGTGACCAACCAGAACTCTATAATATAGAAACCATGACATGGGGTACAGGTAGTTCTTATTTTCTTGGAAAATGGGGCGTGGTGTTCGCTGGTATCAATAGGGCCAATGCGGTTATTGCATTGATCAATACCATTGAAGAGGGTGATTTTTCTGCCCAATTGGCTGAAGCAAGATTTTTAAGGGGCCATTATAATTTTGAACTTCAAAAAATGTGGGGGAACGTTCCTTATATCTCTGAAGAAAATTATGCAGCCACCGAGTTCAACCAACCAAATCCAGGTCCTATTTGGGAGCAGATTGAAGCTGATCTCCAATTTGCCATTGATAATCTACCTACTACCCAAGCAGACGCAGGAAGACCAACATCGTGGACTGCCAAAGCATTTTTGGGCAAAGTGCATTTACAACAATCTGATTGGGACAATGCATTTACGCTTTTGAATGATGTAGTAACTAGTGGTCCTTATGACCTATTACCTGATTTTGTAGATAATTTTAGATTGGCGGGAGATAATAGTATTGAATCTATTTTTTCAATTCAGTTTACAACGGATAGTGGGCAATCCTATAATGCTAATGTCCAAGGTGCATTGAACTTTCCCAATCCAGGACCTTTTGGATCTTGCTGTGGCTTTTACCAACCCACCCAAGATTTGTTGAATGCATTTCAGACCGATGGTGCAGGCCTTCCCTTATTGGACACCTATAACCAGACAGATGTGAATAGTGATTATGGTATCTTATCAAGCGAGGCATTTACGCCTTTTGCTGGATCTTTGGATCCTAGAGCCGATTATACCGTTGGTAGAAGGGGTATTGATTACAATGGCTACGGAGAACATGTGGGCAAGGATTGGATCCGTGCTGATTTTAGTGATATTTCAGGACCATACTTGCCAAAGAAAAATGTATACTGGTCCGGGGAAACTGACAATATATCTACCGGTGCTTGGGGGCAACAACTTTCAGGTGTTAATTATCATATCATGCGTTTTGCCGATGTATTGTTAATGGCCGCAGAAGCAGCGGTTGAAAAAAGTAGCCCGGATTTAGCTTTGGCGTTGGATTATGTCAATCGCGTAAGAAATCGTGCCAAAAGCTCCAATTATTTGCAAGCTGTTGGTGGTGGCGGTGATGCTGCCAATTACGTTATAGAACCATATGCAGCCTTCGCCGATGTTGCTTTTGCCAGACAAGCAGTGCGTTTTGAGCGTCGCTTGGAATTGGGTATGGAAGGCCATCGTTTATTCGATCTTAGAAGATGGGGTAACTACGTAGATGTAATGACCGAATACAAAACCAATGAAGGACGTACTATTACTCCTGTTGGTGAAGAAGTAGGTACATTTGCCGAAATAAACAATATGTTCCCAATTCCAGTAAATGCCATCGATTTAAGTGGTGGTATCCTTACACAGAATCCTGGGTACTAGTACTATATTCTTTGTTATTATATTAAACAGGGCATTTAACAATGCCCTGTTTTTTTTACTTTTGTTTATCAATTTTGCAAAATGAAAAAGTCCCTTTTTTTAATATTGATCGTCCTCATTATTTTTTCCTGCACAGATAAAATAGAAAAGGACACATCCAATGTTATTTTCAATAAACTAGGACCAAGTGAAACAGGAATCTCCTTTACCAATACATTGGTCGAAAATGATTCTCTCAACTATTTTACTTACGGGTATATTTATATGGGCGGCGGTGTATCTGCCGGTGATATAAATAACGACGGCCTTATTGACCTCTATTTTACAGGCAATATGGTACCCAACAAACTATATCTGAATAAAGGGAATTTACAATTTGAGGATATTAGCGAAAAAGCTGGAATCTCAGGAGACTCCAGATGGTATACGGGTGTTACCATGGCAGATGTGAATAATGACGGTCTTCTTGATATTTACTGCGCAGTCGGAGGCAAGTTCGGTCCAAGGGAGAACCAATTATTTATCAATAATGGGGATTTGACCTTTACAGAAAAAGCAAATCAATTTGGATTGGATGATAGTAATAATAGTGTGCAATCAACATTTTTTGATTATGATTTGGATGGGGATTTGGATGTATATGTTGCCAACTATCCTCCCACCCCATTTAATGCGCCTAATCAACATTACCTCTTCAAAAAAAGTGTAACAAAAGATGAAGAAACAGATAAGCTCTTTAGAAACGATGGTGCTGTTTTTACCGATGTTACCGAAATGGCGGGACTTAAGACTTTTGGACTTTCATTAAGCGCAACTGTTGGGGATTTAAATCAAGATGGATGGCCAGATTTGTATGTGTCGAATGACTTTAGTACCCCAGACCTCTTCTATCTGAACAATAAAAATGGAACATTTACTGAATCCGTGAAGCAGTTGACCAAAAACACGGCATTCTACGGTATGGGGGTAGACATTGCTGATTTCAACAATGATGACCTACTGGATATTTTTCAAGTTGATATGACTGCTGAGGATAATCGTAGATCTAAGGCCAATATGGCAAGTATGAATCCGCAGTTGTTCTGGAGTACGGTAAATTCAGGATTTCATTATCAATATATGCAGAACAGTCTGCAATTGAACAATGGTCTTGTAAACGATTCACTTCCCGATTTTAGTAATATTTCAAGGCTAGCAGGTATTTCTTCAACCGATTGGAGTTGGGGTCCCTTAGTCATAGACTTGGATCTTGATGGCTGGAAAGATATTTTCATTGCTAACGGTACGCGTAGGGAAATAAACAACAAAGACTATTTTAAACAAATTGAAAAATCGAATCGTAAACAAGATAGTTTGTTGGCCAAAAGTCTGGCCATGCCAACGGAACGAATAGATAACTACGCATATAGAAACAACAAAGACCTTACATTTTCAAAAATGAATGAGCAGTGGGGAATCAGTTTTAAGGGATTCTCGAATGGTAGTGTTTATGCCGATCTTGATAATGATGGCGATTTGGAAATTGTAACAAACAATATTGATGACCCTGTTGCCTTTTTCGAGAACAAGAGTTCTTCCTCGCACAACCACATCACGCTTAAATTCAATGGTCCTAAAACCAACCCGTTTGGAATAGGTGTTAAGACCTATGTAAAAACAGATAGCCTGAATCAATTTCAAGAACTGACCCTTACAAGAGGATTTCAATCTTCTGTTGCCCCACAACTACACTTTGGAATCGGAAAGGATGACATGGTGGACACTGTAGTGGTAAAATGGACCGATGGGAGAAAACAAGTATTGACCAATATCAAGCCAAATCAAATTTTAACGATCAACTACAATGAATCCTTAGAAGAAATTGCTTCTACTACTAAAGAACCATCCCATTTATTTGAGACGAAATCCATCAGATTTCTGGACCATAGGCATATTGAGAACCAATATGACGATTTTATCAAAGAAGTCCTTATACCTCATAAGACCTCTGTATTAGGACCCTATGTAGATGTTGCTGATCTTAATGGTGACGGTCTTGATGATTTCGTTGTTGGTG
>CAZHJO010000351.1:0-3750 GCA_964532755.1 uncultured Maribacter sp.
TGAACGTTGAGGGGTTGGGTTTTAGAAATATCAGCCATGGCCGTCGATCGCATTAATGCTGATACGTGATGACCATTTTTAACTAGGGCCTTTACAATATGTGGTCCAAGATTACCTGTGGCACCAACAATTAAGACATTTTTCATGGTATATGGTTTTGTAAACATTCGCTGAATTCAAATTTAAGAGAACAAAATTGGATTGTAAATACTCAATAATGAGTATTTTAGGGATATAGCGAAAACTCTAAATTAGCAGATATGAGACATTCTGACTCAATTCAAACCTGGAAGAAAGATATAATTCATTATCATCTAAATCAGTCCTACGGTGAGTTGAAAGCAGAACTCGACATGGATTATCTACTGGATAAGTACCACATATTTCCAAATGAGACATTGTATGTCATTGACTGCAAGCGGGCACAATTGGAACCACTTTCGAAAAATTTCAACAAAATCATTGGGATAGAACGAAAAAATAGAAATGATATATCCCTTTTATATGATCATGTAGATGAGTCTAATGTATCTGCTCTTCACCATTGGGTGATGACCAATTTAAGGACAGCTTTCAGTAAGTCCACAGGTGTACAAATTGAGAAAGATGTTTTCAAGTGTTTGTACAAGACATTTGATGGAAGAGTTTTGTTAAAATGTACTACAGGCTTGGTTTATGACTCTGCTGGAGCAATGCGTTATACCCTCGGCAAGCTTATTGACTTGACCGGGTTAACTACATTTCAGCATTTTAGTTATGAATGGGACGGGCCCAATAAGGAAAAGTTTTACCAAATGTTTAAGTCACGGCTTGATCATGAGTGTATTTTGACAAAGCGAGAGAAAGAAATTCTTTATTTGCTCAGGGAGGGATTTACGAGTCGAGTTATTGCATCAAAACTTTATATCAGTGTTCACACCGTAGACACGCATCGAAGAAATATAATTGACAAAATGGGAACTAAAACTGCTATGGAAGCTTATCGGAAATGTAAAAATTCAGGTTGGCTATGAAAGTTGCAAGTGATTGAATTTAGAGTTTTTTAAAACGGCCGTTTTATGGGACTACGTCGGTAAACTTGAAGGACCGTCTAAAGCAAACTTAATCCGGTTTTTGAAAGTCTAAATAAACCTGGGAATTTTTGTCTCTCTGCTTTCTAAGAGTCAGTATCAAAAAAAAACCTTCGATTTACGAGGCTAGTTAAAATTAAGGATCAACAATCGGTTTCACATAAGACGTGGAGCAAGTTATTCCAATAAAAAGTGGTCTACGTAAGAATAATATAAACCGAGTAGCTTTAGAAGACTGGACTAGGGCTTTTCATAGGAGCCATTGTTGAGTGCAGTTATTCCCGCAGTTTAGTTAGTCTTTTATATTCCGATTCCATTTTTTTTATTTCCTCCGTGCGGTTTTCTTTGTTCTTATTTAAGATTTCAAGTATTCGGTTGATTTCCGTAATCGCATTGTCGTAAAGTTTTAGTTTCTCGTAAATGTCGATTTTTATTCCGTAAACCCACTCGTTATTCTCATCAAGTTCAATGGCTTTTTCGGCAAGCTTCAGGGCAATTTTATAATCCATTTCCCTAAAGACTAAATAAGAGGCAGCTCCGGCATAAGTATTGGATACTTGATTTAGGCCAGTCAACAGTTCTTCCCGAATTAATTTCTCCATTTTTTGATTGGTCGATGTTTCAATATCAAATTTGATTTGTGTATTTGCCCAGGAAATGTGCATGCTTGCATTGTGTTTATGTAGTTCAATATCGAAATTCAACGTTTCATAATAACGATGCGTCTCTACTGGCACGACTGCAAATCTTGCAACATCGTTTCTATAATCGTAATGGTAGCTTCCATAAATGGTAGTGTCTTTGTTGATTATTACGACCCATTGTTTTGGGTTCGGTATGGTGAAAAGGGAATAATTTCCTGCAGGAACTTTTTGTCCTCCAATTGTTACTTCTTTATCAAATGCTATTTTGGTACAATTCCCTGCACCAGTCCTCCAAACCTTATCCCAAGGTACAAGTCCTCCATAAATTTGTCTTTTACGGGCCGAAGGTCTTTCGTATTCAACGCTTATAAGTGTATTTCCAACGATTTGGGAAATGTTACCTTTTGGGCTAAACGAAGGGTAGGGGTAATCTGTGTCCTGTCCGTTAAATTGAGAACCCGCTAAAATCAGTAATATTAGGAATTGGATTTTTTTCATTATTCTGGAGTTTGTTATAATTGCGCACAACAACGGTCAAGGCTTTGCTTTTGTGCCGACTCTCGAATATTACACTTTTCGGCATCAACCATAGGGTTTGTTATGTGCCTTCTTATTTTAATGATCAAAAAGGGCCATTAACCTGAAAAGGCTTCTTCACCAAGGTAAAAAAGCCTATAACAATACAGGTAAGGGTAATCTTAACAACCCCTTGCTCCAAATGAAACTACCAGTTCCTGATCCACTTTTTCACCTTTGGAATTTTCAGCCGGATGCCATTTCCCCGGCGCTTTGGTGATGAGTTCGATCATTCTGTTATTTATTGAAAGGTAGCCCGAAGCTCCATCCAGTTTAACATTTTCAATGGTCCCTTTTTTGGTCACCGTAAAAAGTAGCTCGAAAGGTTGTAGTTCGTCCATTTGAATGCCGGCCCTGGCTTCTTTACTGTTTTCTTTGAGATATTCCATAAGCGCATCCTTGCCACCTTCATATTCTGCTTGCTTTTCGTGAACAACAGAAAGGAATGGAGTATAACGACTTTTTTCCAATGGGTTTGGGCCTACAGCGTAATTAGAATCGCAAAAGAACCTCTTATTAATTTTCCCAATTACTGGCGTAATAACGGCAAGGTCCTCGCTAACCGGTGTTTCTACCAGATCTGTCTCAGAATCGGTCCAATCTATAAAACCAAAGGCCCTTGAGCTAAAGGCTGCAAGTGCTACGCAAAAAATTATAATTATCTTTTTCATATCTGAATTGATTTAGTGATTAATTTCTATCAAATCTAACGCGGATAGTCGCTTCAAAAGGTATTTCAAGTGTAAAATGATGTAAATTTTGTGTAAAACAACTTAAACTATCACATATATAAATAGTTTTGTAGCATGGGCCCAAGACAGTTAAAAATAGCTTCGTTCACTTTTGTATGCATTTTGCTGTTCATTTCAATGAGCAATGCCCAAGTTATGCAAGACGAAAGACATATAGAAGTATCATTGCGAATGATAGGACATCAAGTCCTGCTCAGTTCAGGTGATAGTATCTCTCGAATATTACCGATCAAAAAGGAAGATGATCGATATAGAATTCAATTCGAATCTGAATTTGAATTCTACCCGGAAGAACTGGTTAATACAATTAATCAAGTTGTCAACGAAACGAGTATGTCAACCAGCTATATCGTGGAGGTGGAGAAATGCGAAACCGGTGAGGTGGTCTATAGTTATGAAATGAACGATTTGGAACAAACGGACATAATTCCCTGCAAATCAAGAGTTCAACCTAAATCCTGTTATAGTCTTTTATTCACCTTGATGGGTCCAGATGAACCAATAGAATCATTGCATAACGTTGCTCAAGGTCCTTCTGACGAATCGCTGTCTAAAGCAAGTCAAGTCACTTATTCTATTATATCTTTACTGCTCGTTTTCATGCTTGGGGCCCTTATTTTTCTATGGCGGAGAAGGCGTAATTCTATTGTCGATCCGAATTTGATCCACGTAGGTGATTACCAGTTTGACAAAAGGAATACGGAGCTA
>CAZHJO010000352.1:0-3749 GCA_964532755.1 uncultured Maribacter sp.
GTACTGAAATGCAACTCATTTTTTCGAATAACGTATACGGAAATCTCAAATCATGGGGCACAACCAATGAAAAACCATTGGCCATTCAAACGTTAATCGATGGGTATACATACAATGTGAATTCAAATGTTATCTACTTCAACGTCAACTAGATTATGAAAAGGTATTTCAATATGTATAAAAAAAGCCATTACTTATTGTTAATAGGGTTTCTGTTAGGTCTATCATCCTATGGCCAGACCTATTTACAAAATTTTAATAATGTTGGAGAAAATTTTGTGACCGTTAATGAACATTCCTATTTTTTTGCTCAAACGGTATCAGATGGGTGGGGTCTTTGGAAAACAGATGGTACTCAAAAAGGAACGAATCTCATAAAGAAAATGGACAGCAATGACCATTATTCGAGCCTGCTCTATGTGTACAATGATGAGGTCTATTTTTCTTCCTATGATCAAAGTTATGGACAGGAACTTTGGAAGACAGATGGTTCTGATTCAGGCACGAATTTATTGAAGGATATTAACCCAAATGAAGGTTGGGGAGTATTGGTTTCCAATTTCAATATATATGAAGGTTTCCTTTATTTTAATGTCCGTATTCAAAATTCGCATGACATTAGAACTTTTATGTACCGAACCGATGGTACTAATGAAGGTACTGTATTGGCTGATGATATAATAGAGGAAGGGGTCGGCGTCATTGCTGCGGTTGCCAATGATAAATTGTATTTCCTGAAAGATGAACAGTTGTACGAAACAAATGGTACTTCTGCAGGGACACAGAGTGTAGTTGTAGATGGACTTCAATATATGTCAGGTTTTCAATCCTTTAGTTCTGGGCTTTATTTCATAACCTACAATCATAACAAGACCTATATACGATTATACAAACTAACCGATATCGACAATTATATCATGATAAGGGAGTTCTCAACTACCTCTTATAGCGGTTTAGAACTATATAATCTTGCGGAAATAAATGGTAGCATCGTTTTTTCATTAGGATCGGGTAGTGCATATAATGATGTTAAGGATGCTTTATGGAAGACAGACGGCACACCCGAAGGCACTACTGAATTGATAAGTTTTGGCAACAATAATTTGTATGATTCAGGAAATTTTAAAGGCTTTGTGGAATACGAGGGCAGCCTTTACTTTAATGCCGGTCCGGCCACCAATTCGGCTCTTTGGAAAACCGATGGGACCCAACAAGGCACAATAGTCGTAATTCCTGAAGCCGGTATAAACGAATATGCACCAATGTTGGTACTAGATGGCAATCTCTATTTTCAACGCTCATCAACACTTCATATGTATGACAATAGTGCTGAAGAAAGTACCCCTGTTTTTCCTTTGCAAAATGCACGAAAGAGTTCCGGTGACAGTTTTTTTATTAAATCAGACGGTAGATATATTTATGCAGTGGTTAAAAATGAGAGGGAAAAAGACTCCTATACTTTTGACCTATTTCACTCGGGTGCTAATCCGTTGATGAAAGTCAGCACACAATGGAATGTCCTAAACGAAGACACGATTAAATTCGAATCTAAAGTCGATAGTGTTGTCGTCAAAGAAATAAATATTCAGAACTTAGGAAATGCTCCACTGGCCTTTTCAAAGATTTTTGTTAGTGGGGAAGGTTTTTACGTGAATGGGGATATAGACGTAAATTGGTATCAAGGAGAATCGCAAACTTATTTTCCCCAGCGAATTGACCCTGAAAATAGAGGGCGTTTTGAGATAGGGTTTTTGCCACAATCCTCTGGAGTGTATACAGGCTATTTAATCATTCGAGGTAATGATATTGCCCAGCCAGAGTTTCGAATTAAGTTGGAAGGGGTCGCTTCCGATATTCCCCCGATATCGTTGAATGGCACTTTTCCCTTGAACAAAGAAATAAACTGGGAAAACATGGATTCCACGATTCAAATTGATAATGGCATTATCTCTGAAAATGCCATTATTGGGACCGTTATCGGGGCTTTTTCAACCAATGGTTCGTCCAATGGATATACCTACGAATTGATTGAAGGAATAGGAAGTGAAGACAATTCCATTTTCACAATAGAGAACAATAATCTTTTGATTGGGGATGGATTTCAGGCGAACAATAGTAAAGCTTATACTATTCGAGTGGCATCTATGGACATTGAAGGAACAATGTTGGAAGAATCCATTATTCTCGGTGTTACAGAGGTATCAGAAGAGGTACAATTAGGAGTTTGTGACAAAATTGCGATACCATTGACCAGCGATTTGATCGCTGTGGATTTTATAAACGATACCGATGCTATTGCTGTTGGTGCTAAGGGCGTCATACTTAAAACCCAGGATAAGGGGATGAGCTGGCAACATCTAAATGTTGTCGAAAGGACCATACCATCGGGCGGACTTTATCCCTATCCAGCACGTTTGACAGATGTTTATTTCGTTGATGATACAACTGGTTTTATAACGGGTGATAATGTGCTGTTACGAACAGATGATGCTGGGCTTAGCTGGAAACCATTACGAATGAACAACATTCCCCTCTATGATCAATATAGGTTTATGGCATTGAATTCAGAAATCTTGTTTTTGTTTATAGATAATTACCTGTATAAAAGCACGGATGGGGGTCAGACCTGGCTTAATCCTTTATATATTGGCCTTCATGATAACAGATCAGTATATTTTTATAATGATACCCTTGGTTTTGTAAGTGATACTTGGGAGGAGTATGCCATAACCAAAGATGGTGGCATAAGTTGGACTAAGTATGAGTTGACTCTTGAAGAATTGAGTTATGATGAGGATATAACTGGTTTTACGTTCATTGATGAATTGTTAGGCTATGCCGCTACTAGTAAAGGAAAAGTGTTGAAATCTGTGGATGGTGGTGAAAATTGGATCATTGTTAATTCCGAGCCTAGAAATGGAGTAAATGAAATTCATTTTTTTGATGAAAACCGAGGTTACATGGTAAACGGATCTATGTACGAAACAATAGATGGGGGAGTAACTTGGACTAGCGTACAGACCAGCACTTGCAGTCATTTGAATGGTATAGCAACAAATGGGTTGGGTGATCAAATCGCTGTGGGTTCCGGTTGCTATTCAAATGGGCGTTCAATTTACATAGCCCCTTCCGGTGGCCCCTGGGCCGAGATAAGCTCTATTTACGGTACAGCTGATGTTAGAAATATTATTTTTAGTGATCAACAAGCTTACCTATTTTCGAGTTCACAATCCAGAAAATCTTATGATGGCGGTATTACATGGAAAGAATTGATCACTCCAATAGATGGGCAAATCACTTTTGCTGAAGATTTAGGTAATGCCTTACTTATTAAATATTGGAATGGACCTTTCTATAGAAGTACCGATAATGGTCTGAACTGGGAGGTTTTAGGAGGAGGTACTTCTTTCGGAAAGTTCGATATTTTGGATCAAAGCACCATAATCGCCTTCAATGCTGATGGGAATCAACTTTCCAAATCAATAGATGGTGGCGTAAATTGGGATCCTATACTTGGCGAAACGCTATACCAGAACAATGTTGTGGAATTCGTTAATGAAACTACCGGATTCATTGGTGGCTTTCCCAATATTTCAAGAACGACCGATGGTGGGGCTAGCTGGGAAGTATTGACTGTTGATCCTAATGAAAGCTACTCTGTTTATGCCATAACATTTGTATCGGAACAAATAGGGATGATATCAACAACTGGTGGATACTATAAGACTATTGATGGTGGGGATACATGG
>CAZHJO010000353.1:0-3729 GCA_964532755.1 uncultured Maribacter sp.
TCCGAACCTTTTGAATACGAGGAGCTCGATTACTGATCTATTTGAAGCAGCATTTATAAGGCAGCTATTAGGTTGCTTGTATCCTTTGCAGTTGAGGCCCAGTTAACAATAACAATAGGATATCTGCCTCGCTCTTAATCGACATAATCATGCATCAACGCCGTTCAATAGCTTTTGATCTTCCAGATCAATAGCATGGTACATTGAAGCAAAAGCGGCATGTACCCAAATGATGGATATGAATACCCCAACTATAAAACAAAGTAATCCTGCAATGAAGATCAGTATGGCTAGTAATCCCATTCCGAATATCTTCCAACCGTAACCTTTTGTCATGGCCCAACTTTTTTCTACAGCTGCTACCGCTTCCATATCCTTGTCCATCACTAAATAAGGAACAAACACTAATCTACAGGCAAATATTATTCCTGGTATGATCAAGAAAACAAACCCAATACCGATTATGGCAAAAGTGAGCAGGTAAGCCAAGACAATATTCAAATAGTTCTTTTTAAAGCCATCAAAAAGTTCGGAAATATCCACTTTCCCATTCCTAATGCCTCTTAGATACAATAGATCGCCCCCATATTTAACTACTGGCAAGAACAATAAGCTGTAGGCGGCCACCAAAATATGAAGAAAGATCATTGCCCCCCCTTTGTCATCTTCTGAATTTTGGACTACCGAAACTGGGGATTCGAGCAAGCCCACTATTACCATTATTAAAAAGAAATACAGAAAATACTTCCAGAGTTGTTGCCATCCGTATTTATAACTTCCCGAAATTGTCGCTTGCGGTTTTCGTTCATTTTTTACAACTTCCATGATCTTCGATTATCGATTTTTGATAAAGGTATGGGGGACAGATTACAAAACCTTCCAACTTTAGTAGTGATTATAAAATCACTACCAAGGTATTGCTCGGTTTTAATGGCATTTACATACTTTTAACTTATAAAATTCTAGCAGTTGCTAAGTCTAACCTTTATACTTGTTTTTATTTTTTGCTTTGCAATAGCCGTAGCCTCCGTGGTGATTGGCCATGGCTTTATATTGACCTACAATACTGAGTTTCATAGGAATTATTTTTACTACCTCGTTACCTTTTTCGGATTTGCGTTTTATGCAATATGGGGCCAGCTATTAATGCGCGTTTTGCTTACCTCCATGGATACCGGGAGTGCTGAAATTGAGATGATCGCTAACTTTCTTCCCATCCTGGGCGTTCCTTTTCTTCTTATATCATGGATAATGTTATTGAAAATGGGATACGCACTAGTTGATATACCGGTAAAGAACAGGCTATTACAGATACATTTTATCATATTCTTTCTGGTCATTCCTATCGCTTGGGGATTATATACCTTATTGCACAAGGCGAAGTGGCATGAAGGGATGCAACTCGCATATGCCCAGATTGGTTTTACAATGTTCACAGAGCTTGTATATGTAATACTCTTTTCAGGTATTGTTATTCGCTTTTCAAAGAAACAAAATAAGGCCAATAAGAAAATTGTTGGTCGATTTACTTTGTTGATGGTACTGGGTCTCTTGCTTAGGATATGTGTGGTCCCTTTTTATTTTTCAAGTCCATGGATTCTTGCACCGCTTATTTTGATTTATTTTCTTTCTAATCTCATACCCCTATTCTATTTAAAACTGAACTCGGATTTAGCATTTAAGCCAGTGCATGCTGAGAATCCCATTGCCAAAAAAAAGGCGTTGATCTATGAAAAATACCAAATCACAAAGCGTGAGAGAGAGATCGTTGAACAGATTTGCCAAGGCAAGACCAATCAGCAAATAGCCGACGAACTTTTTATAAGCCTACAAACCGTGAAGGACCACACCCATAGAATTTACACTAAAATTGGTATTAATGGGCGCATGAAATTGGTGCAACTGGTCAATGCCTGATGCTGGTTTTTTCCATTGTATCTGTAATAGCCTTTTATTTAAGCATTCTTCTAGATTATCTAATCATCAACATTTTTGAATAAAGTCGAAAAAGGGCAGTAATTGAATTTGATTCCTTAATTTAATAGCAGCAATCAAAAAAAAGAAACGTAATGAAATTAGGGGCATTTTCAGTAAGTCTTAGTGTCAAGGACCTTGTGACTTCAAAACGGTTTTATGAAAACCTGGGATTTTCAGTTTTTGCAGGTGATATGGAACGAAATTACCTTATCATGAAAAATGGGGATACCAATATTGGTCTTTTCCAAGGCATGTTCGAGAATAACATTCTAACTTTTAATCCTGGATGGGACACAAACGCCAATAAACTGGATAAATATGACGATGTTCGTGAAATTCAAAAACAACTCAAGAACAAAGACATAGGCTTACTCAGCGAAGCTGATGAAAGCACTTCTGGCCCTGCCAGTTTTATGTTTTTGGACCCTGACGGTAATACTATTCTAATTGATCAACATGTTTAACGAACATAAACCATATTTTAACGAATAGGAAAATATATTCGTTTACCTATCTTGGCTATGTTATCATGAAACAAACAATACTATGGGAAGTATGATCGATCATTAACTACAAATTGGTTCAATAATCCTGACAGTCCTATTAAATGTAACCTATGGAAAAAGGAGGAAATAGATTTGGATATGATTTTATGTAGCTTAGTAGAAATGTTAAGAATGGAAAAAAGAAACCTAGCAATCATCGTCCTTTTCGCAAGTTTGATACCGCTGTTCATTACTTCCTGTAATTCAAAAAAAGAAGGAAAACATCTATTTATACTTTCTGGACAATCAAATATGAGCCGTTTGGATCCAGATACCTCTTTTGGCCCTACATTGAAAGCTGAATTCGGAAAAGAAAACGTGATTATTGTCAAGGATGCTAAAGGAGGTCAACCGATAAGACGTTGGTATAAGCATTGGAAACCTTTACGCGACGATGGGCCCAAGGTACATAATGATTTGTATGATTCCCTAATGGCCAAGGTATATCCTGCAATTGAAGAACAGAAGATCCAAACCGTTACGTTTATTTGGATGCAGGGTGAACGCGATGCCCGCGAAAAACATGGTGAAGTATATAAGAAAAGCCTCAAAGGACTTTATAATCAATTAAAAACAGACTTAAAAAGAGAGGATATTAACTTCATTATCGGAAGATTAAACGATTTTGATATGGGGAACACCAAATATCCCCATTGGACAATGATTCGAAAGATCCAGGTAGAACTAGCGAAATCGAGTCCTCGTTTCGAATGGATCAGTACCGATGATCTCAATGATGGTGTAAATAACAAAGGAGAAGTACTTAAAAATGATTTACACATGTCAGAAGAAGGTTATTCGATCATGGGCAAACGCTTTGCGGATAAAGCCATTCAATTAATCATATTACATAGTAAATCATAAATAGTGAGTTCTTTTATAGAGATTTTAGAACATGATACCCCTCCTTCTGCCGAAGTTGAGGCCCTTAAGCGAAAAATTTCAGTAAGGTCTTTAAAAAAAGGTTTGGTATTGCAGCGTGGTGGCGATATGGTTTCAAGAATCTATTATGTCAAAAAAGGGCTACTTCGTAGCTATTCTATCGACCAAAAAGGCAAAGAACACATTTTTATGTTCGCGCCTGAGGGTTGGATTATTGCCGATGGTGCTGATTTTGCCTCACCCTGTCAGCTTTTTATTGATGTACTCGAGGATTCCGAAATCGAAGTGATAGACAAAAAGTTGTTCGAAGAAGTATATATTCCTC
>CAZHJO010000354.1:0-3722 GCA_964532755.1 uncultured Maribacter sp.
AGGGAGAAGTAATGGGTCATCGTTCTGTAATAGCTGAGGAATCTTCAAATTTGAGCGCAATTGCTGTTAACGATATGCAAGTTTGTTTTATCCCAAAAGACAGTATTGTACACACCCTAAGTCAGAATCCCAATTTTGCGGTTGAGGTATTGCGTCATATGGCCCATGATCTTAAAGAGGCCGATGATGTTATTGTGAACATGTCACAAAAAACAGTAAAACAGCGGATCGCCGAGGCATTTCTCTATCTTAAGAATAATTATGGTGAAACTGATGAAGGTTTCTTGAACCTGACCCTTTCACGAGAAGATATAGCCAATGTAGTTGGTACGGCTACAGAATCCGCTATTCGGATTATTTCGGAGTTTAAGAAGAATGGAATGATCAAAACCTCTGGCAAAAAAATTGGGGTTATTGATGAAAAACAACTGCAAGATCTGATAGAGGGTTTTTAATTTTCCAATTTCCCAGACTCGAATTTTCTATACTGTCTACTTGATTAGAACACCATATTTTAGGGCATTTCCGCCAATTTTTAAAAACTGACATAAGTCATAGTTTCCAAAACTTTCTTCCAATAATTTTATCCCCCTATAAAAGAATCATTGGAATGAAGAATATATTATTACCCACGGACTTTTCAGATAACGCATGGAATGCAACCAAGTATGCCATTGAACTGTTCAAGGATGAAAAATGTGTTTTTCATTTGTTGAACACATACACCCCAGCGATTGCAAGCAGTAGGTTTATGGCCACCTCATTAAGTGGTGGCCAGTTGGAAGATGGGGCAAAAAATAATTCGGAGCTTGGACTAAAGAATGTGCTCAACAAAATCAACAAAACCTACAAATACCCAAGGCATACTTTTAAGACTGTCTCATCTTTTAGTTTATTGGTTGATGAAATTAAGGAAATTGTTGAAAAAGAAGCAATTGATTTAATAGTAACAGGAACCAAAGGAGCTTCTGGACTTGATGAGGTATTTATGGGTAGTAACACTGTCCGGATCATCAAATCAATAAAGAACTGTCCAGTGCTGGCCATTCCTCAGTTTTTCGCTTATATTAAGCCTTCGGAAATTGCTTTCGCGACAGATTTCAATCGATTTTATACGCAATCCGAGTTGCAACCAATGATTGATCTAGCTGAAATTTTCAAGGCAACCATTCGCATTGTTCATGTGCAATATGAGATCAAGGCATTGTCCGAGATACAACAGTTTAACCTAAATATGTTGCGCAAATATCTTTCTAACAGTGAGCATTATCTACATACGGTATCAGAATTGAATTCGGTTTCCAAAACACTGGAGGTCTTTGCGGAGGAACTTGATATTCATTTATTGGCGATGCTGAATTACCAACATAGCTATATGGAAAAAATGACCCGGGAACCGGTCGTCAAACGCTTGGCTTTCCATACCCGGATTCCATTGTTGGTGATCCCAGAACTTGGTATGAGCAAACCGACTAAATCTAAAGTTGGTAAAAAAAAAGCAGTAGCTGACTAAGATCGCCCTATTGGATGATCTTCATAGAAATCCTTGAATGTTTTTTCAGTAATATAATTATCTGTCAGGACTTTATAAACCATTAAAACAATCATTATTTGACCCAATACGGTCACGTAAAAAACCCAATTGAACGGAAAATCCATTGCGGCCATAATAGTTACAATGACTAAAGTTATCGTTGTATTGGCTACCCAAAATAGTGCTGTATTCTTCATTTTTATTTTCAAATTACAAAAATGAAGCTTTGTTTTGGTTAAAAGTTTACTAAAATAAACTGATGGTATGTTGCTACTGTATGGGCCCGTGTCAGATCTGCATCGCTCCATATCTATTATTGGAAGTACGGGCCTTAGGTATTCCCTTCGATTCTGATATGGTCGTGCTATTAATAATTGAATTTCCGAGTTCACTACTTATCGGGTTCCGGGTTGAACTACTTCGATTTCCTTCATAAAGCAATGGGTATGACTAGCTAGTTCTTCTTTAATAATGGGTGTGTTATGTTTTCTCTTAAATAGAGTATTTATAATCCCAAATTCAATAGTGGGAAGATGAACGTTGTATATCGCATATATTTGAGGAATTAATTGAAAATGGTAATTATTAGGCTGAAATACAGTAAGTATAATACAGGGCCTTACGACCAATTCTACGATATTTTGGTATATGTGGTTCCCATTAACTGCTTTTCCAATGTATGGGTTTTTTACCGTTAGAGATTGATTATTTTTACAGAAAAAATACATGAACATACCCCATTCGGATAAAAAAAGGATTATAATTATTGGCGGTGGTTTTGCAGGTATTTCCCTTGCAAAAAAGCTCAAAGATCTTGATCTACAATTGGTGATGATCGATAAACATAATTACCATCCTTTTCAACCCTTATTGTATCAAGTGTCTACCAGTGGCTTAGAACCAGATTCGATTGCGTATCCTTTACGAAAAATCCTGAAAGATCTTGATAATTTTCACTTTAGATGGGCAACGGTTGAACATATTGACCCTAAGCAGCAAATTGTATCAACAACAATGGGTAGACTGACATTTGACTACTTGGTCATGGCCACAGGTACAAAGACCAATTTTTTTGGTAACAAGGCCATTGAAAAATTTGCAATGCCCATGAAGAATGTACCCCAAGCGTTGAATATTAGAAGCTTGATGTTACAGAATTTTGAAAAAGCGGATGATTGTGGCGATCTCGAAGAACGCCATGCCCTGTTGAATTTTTGCATTATTGGCGCTGGACCAACAGGTGTAGAATTGGCCGGGGCATTTGCGGAGCTTAAAAACCATGTGTTTCCTAGGGATTATAGGCATTTAAATGTCTCAGAAATGCAGATTCAATTGTTTGAAGGAGCTTCACGTGTATTGCCGCCCATGAGTGAAAAAGCATCAAAAAAGGCGATGCAGTTTTTAAGTAAATTGGGGGTGGTTGTACATTTGAATACTATTGTCCAAGATTATGATGGTGATACCTTAAGCTTAAAAAGTAAGGAAACCATGCGTACCAAAAACTTTATTTGGACAGCTGGTGTTACAGGTGCTGCTATTCATGGCTTCGAAAACGATAAATTGGTAGAGCGACTTAATCGGTTTAAAGTCAATGCATTTAGCCAAGTAGATGGGTATAGTAATATATTTGCTATCGGTGATATTGCATATATGCAGACAACTGATTTCCCAAAAGGGCACCCGCAAGTGGCCCAACCCGCAATTCAACAAGGAGCGCATTTGGCAAAGAATCTAAAAAATATGCTTAATGGAAGGCAGATGAAGGCTTTTAGATACAATGATAAAGGTACCATGGCCACTGTGGGCCGAAACAAAGCGGTAGTTGATCTAAAGGGTGCAAAATTTGGAGGTTTTTTTGCGTGGTTTATCTGGATGTTCGTTCATCTAATGGCCCTGGTCGGTTTTAGAAATAGGATCATTGTTTTTTTTAACTGGGCTTATAACTACATAAATTTTGATAAGGCCGCTCGTTTGATCGTCCGTCCTTATAGACCCAAATAATATATTTTCGAATAGTGCGCAATTAGATGCTTGATACAAAAATCCTTTGTATATTTGTGGTGTTGTGTTGAGCTTCAATTTCGATTGAAGCTATTGTGAAAATGTCTTTATGACATGATCCAGTGAAAGGCTTTCCAATAATGGGAGGCTTTTTTTGTGCATTATCCCAAATGCATGAATATTTGTG
>CAZHJO010000355.1:0-3721 GCA_964532755.1 uncultured Maribacter sp.
ATTTTAATTCAAATTCAATAATAGAAAATTGGTTGACCCAGTTATCTTCACTTACCCCCATCAATGTAAATTCATAGGGATTACTGTCTGACAAAACAGGTGGTGCATTCTTAGTGATATTCAATACCACATTGTCCAATTCGTAGTATGTAAACATCTTATCAAAAGTATAAGTGCCAGAGAGTAAATTATGTTGTGCATCGGATACCACTTGAAAATAAATCGCAGTGTCGTCATACAAACCGTCTTGCCAAGTAAAAAAAGGCATGTCTGAAGATGCATCGACCATTATATTTTCGGGCAAATATGCGGTTGGTTTTGATTGTTGTTTCAGATGGATTGGATTTGAGAGATGAGTCTTGCCATCCTCATCAAAAGAAACGATGACCCATTTTTCATTTAATGATTCAACTTCGAACTTTTTAAGATATCCATTAAAAACATCTGTCAATGGATACTTGTATAAAGTGTAATTGTCAAAATCATTCTTATCGACCAAATCATTTGAAGTTTCAAAATACTGAATATTGGTCGCCCCCACCCTCGGATACAAAAAAACACTCACCAGTTTATCATCCTTATTACTGGCAGCACAAGAAATTACATTATCCAAAACAATTTCCCTAAGACCGAGTATGGTACTTAAACTATCTTCCTCACTCAATTGATCTGTTGAGCAACTCATAAATATTATGATAATAAAGGAATAAAATCGGTACATGTCAGTGCAATTTATAAAAATCCCGGATTACTAATTGTGCGGGTTTATTCTGTGGGGTAAATCTATTGTCCATGCCACCGCCGGCCTTATCATGCTGTATAAACCATTTCCAAACATACCCGCCGGCAAACCATTCTTCGTTCCAAAATTCCTCAAAAATCGCTTTTTTGGCATTAACCTGCCCTTCCAAATTCACCTTTTCTTCATTCCTGTCTACCAACCAAGGCTTCTTGGCTGTAAAATCCATACTTCGATAGCCATATTCAGTAAAGATGATTGGTTTATCCTTTTCATTGGAAAGAGCAAGCATTCTGTCTTTATGTTTCTTCCATCCTTTTTTTAATTCATCAACGGAAGGTGTGCGCTTATCGGATAACGGAAAATAAGCATCAATGCCTATAAAATCAAGGTCTTCCCAGAAAGTTGTTCTTGGATACTCATCCCAATTTGCCGCATAGGTTAATTTTCCATTATAGACGGTCTTGATTTTTCTTATGAGATCCTTCCAGAAAACAGGTCTATTCTTTACAAACTGCTCTAATTCTGTTCCAATGCATAAAATTGCCGAATTGGTTTCTTGGGCCAAAGCCGCGTAGGCCAAAATAAATTTTTCATAGGACGCTTCCAAGGTCTTCCAGTCACTTTCAGTTTCCATTTCCAATGTCCCTGTAAATTCCCCGCGCCAAATCCAAATTTGGGGTTTCAACATTACCTCAACACCATTTTTATGAAGCATTTCAATATACTGCCTGGCACCACTTTTGGTTTCACCAAACCACTGACGTTCTGTATCGAATACTATATGTGGGGAATTGATTTCCCGAATAAAACCAAAAGGCATCACCGCCGCATGGTTGGCATGTATGTTTAGAATCTGCTCAACATGATGTTGCCCTACTTTTTCACGGGAGGCCACAAAACTGACACCATTGATCTTTTGAAATTTCTGGCTCGCACAGGAAAATTGCAGCAAACACAATACTAATAGGCCTAACGTCCTCATTCATCAGCAATTAAGGATTTAAAAATACGTTATTTAAAATTATTCTTTAGAAAATGGCACGTAACCCTAAATTAAACGTTTGGCCCAAACCGGTATTACTTCCTGTTAAAAAGTTGGTGTAGAGGAGTTCTAGATTTAAGGCATTGGTTAATTGATATTTCGCACCACCGCCCATGGCCGTATAGTTTTGATCAAAATTATTGCCCAAATCAAGGCGTTGGGAATGTTGGATCAATCCCAATATCGTGAACTTGGAACTTGGAAAATAACTTAAGAACAATCCAGGCGCAAGGGTAAGACTATTATTGGCAAAACTATCACCGGCTTTACCAAAATGCAATTCTGAATTCAGTTCAGTGAACAATTGCCATTTTTCACTGGGAAAGGTATAGTCATAAAAAAAACGATTTTGCCAGATATACCCCTTTTGATCTAAGAATACGCCATTCTCTGTTTCGTTATCGACCAGAGGGATGAAAAAAGAACTTTGAATTGAAAAATTACTCTCTGAAGCAAAAGGAACGAATTTCACCGATGGAGCAATCGAGGTAATCCCTGAACGGGCAGTGTTATCATCACCATCAAATTTAAAAACATCCAATGCCTTTCGGTCATTTATTACATTACTCCGCATCTCAACGATGGCTCCGATATTCCATCTTTTATCCTCACCAACTCCCGTATATACCTCAATTGTGGAAGTAAAAAATGTAGCTCGCGGAATTCTCCCATCCTCAAAAGTACTTCTAGTCTCCGTATAAAGGTTATTGAACCATTTTAGATCCCATTGTCCCTCGCCTACCAATTTAGAAGGTGTGTATTGCTGGATGTTACTTTTCCGGGGTTGGTCCTGCGCCTCATCCTGTGAAAATCCTGCAGATGAAACTATAAGGAGTATCAGTAAACTTAAGTTCTTTCTCATGCCTGGTTTTTTGATTTCTTGTTATTTCTTTTCATTCAATGCCCAGTTGTAGGGATAAAATGAAACCTTCGCCTTTTCTGGTAGTTTATCTGTTCTATATTGATTTATGAAATTCACCAAACTCTTACCATCTTTTGTAAAGTCATTTTTATACCATTCAAAAATCTGGGAAATCCTGACCTTGTTTTTATTTACTTGAATAAACTCGGGATCATTCAAAGCTAATGATGTTTGCTTTTCCAATTGTTTATCCAGAGTGTTGGGTAAATAGGCTTTATTTATGATGGGAGGACAGCCCAAACCCGCACATACCAAAACAAAGTGGAATCGCGGCTCTTTTGGAAAAACAGCCCGTAACATGTTATGCTCAATGTCATTAAGGGTTATTTTCTCGCCTCCTATTGTGTGCTTTTTCACATCAAAAAAACCTGCCTTGTCCAAAGGCGATTTAATCGGGTAATTATCAACTATACTTTTTATGACCAGAAGATTATACCCATTAATCCAAAAGGCCTGATAATCTGCTTTGTCATTCTTTGGGACATTTATGTTCTTAGCAATATCCAAAAGCTCATTTATAGAAGAAGGATCCCTTATAATCGCTTTGTAATCAACGCTGCCGCCTTCTACATAAGTATTAAAAAATGTGTCTGCTTTAGCAAAGAATTCGGTCCCATTCTGGGCACTTCCAACCATTGCAGCTAAAAAACAAAAAATTGCGGCTATCGGGTTTTTAAACATTTTATTACTTTTTGATCTCAAACGAATGGTATGTCGATACCATTCCCAATTTCTTACAATTGATTTTAAATTCAAATAACACCAAAAAATATCACATAATTATAACAGAATTAAATAAGCTTGAAAATTAAGTTCCTATATTTAGTTGCGACATAAGTCAAGACTATCAACTAAAATCATATGGAACACATTGTTATTATTGGCAACGGTATTTCTGGGGTCACCGCTGCCAGACATATTCGAAAACTTTCCGATAAAAAAATTACCATCATTTCTGCTGAGTCAGAATATTTCTTTTCACGAACAGCACTCATGTATGTGTATATGGGTCATA
>CAZHJO010000356.1:0-3696 GCA_964532755.1 uncultured Maribacter sp.
TTGTTTCGTAGACCAAGATCCACCGCCGTAGTATGATCTGTGCCATGGCTGTCCCAACCCCAGTCGAACAATTGCACAAAACGCACTCCTTCTTCCACCAATTTTCGTGCTAAAAGACAATTGTTTGCGAACGATTCCTTACCAGGATCAATACCATACATTTGTCTTATGTGCCCAGGCTCATTATTTATATTCATTACTTCAGGAACGGCGATTTGCATTCGGTATGCCATTTCGTACTGATTGATGCGTGCGAGAATCTCCGGATCGGCATATTTAAGATATTCTTCCTTATTTATTTTATTGATGGCTTTTATAGTGCTTTTCTTAAGATCTCGGGAAATTCCGTCAGGGTCCTCTATATACAACACTGGATCACCTTGCGATCTGCATTGTACGCCTTGGTAAACAGAAGGTAGAAAACCGCTGCCCCAAACACTCTTTCCGGCATCCGGGGTATTACCTCCAGAGGTCAATACAACAAAGCCTGGGAGATTTTGATTTTCCGAACCTAATCCATAGGTGGCCCACGCTCCAATGCTTGGTCTACCCAACCTAGGACTACCTGTATGCATGAACAATTGTGCAGGGCCATGATTGAATTGATCGGTATGTACCGCCTTTAGGAAGGAGACCTCATCAACCACTTTTTTAAAATGGGGTAAAAAGTCAGAGACCCAATTACCCGATTCTCCCACTTGCTCAAACTCGGCCTGTGGACCTAATAATTTTGGTACTCCTTTAATAAAGGCAAATTTCTTGCCTTCCAATAGGGAGGCGGGGCAATCCTGATCATTCAGTTTTTGAAGCGTAGGTTTATAATCGAACATTTCCAATTGCGATGGTGACCCTGCCATATGGAGATAAATGACCGATTTTACTTTGGGATAGTGAGGAGGGGATAAAGTAGCCAAAGGATTCAAATCTCGCTCTGAGAAAGCCATTGCAGTCTTTTTTTTTGGTTGTCCCAATGGGTCGCAACCCATAAAAATGGAACTCAGTGCCAAGCCTCCTAGCCCAGTTGCGCATTCTTTGATGAAATGCCTACGGGTCTTTACCTGGGCTTCCCTTTCTAACTTTTCCTTGATCAATCTTTCTAAATAATCCATCCTTATGCTTTAGTTAGAAATTCATCGAGGTTCATAATGGCATTTGCAACTACCGTTAAAGCGGCAAGATTGGCATCCGGGTTGTCTTGAAAATATAAAAATCGCCCTATAGATTCTTTATTTGACTCAAATTCATGCAATGAGATCTGGTACAGTTCTTTTAAAGCATCCAGCTTTTCAGGTGAAATTTTGGAATATGTTGCAATTTCATAACCTATGGAAATGTTTTCATCAACATTCTGGGAAACCCGCATGCTTTTAGCCAAATTAAATGATGCCTCCAGATAAACAGGATCATTTAGAGTTACCAAAGCTTGTAATGGTGTATTGGTCACCGTACGTCTAATTGCACAAACTTCTCTACTCCCTGCGTCAAAAGTTAAGAACGAAGGATATGGACTTGTTCGTTTTAAATAGGTATACACAGCTCGCCGATACCGATCTTCTCCATTGCTTTCCAGCCATTTTTCGCCGCTGTATACCGTTTGCCAAACCCCTTCAGGTTGGGGAGGCATTACCCCTGGACCGTACATCTTAGTACTCAAAAGTCCTGATACTGCCAAAGCCTGGTCGCGAATCTGTTCTGCACCCAAACGTTGTCTTGGGCCCCTGGCATACAACTCATTAGAGGGGTCATTTTGATGCATTTCCGGATTACTTGCTGAACTTTGTCTATAGGTCCCTGACATTACGATATCCTTGATCAAGGCTTTTAAGCTCCAATTGTGCTCATGCATTAATCTGAGTGAAAGCCAATCCAATAATTCAGGATGCGTTGGAGGATCTGACTGGGTGCCAATATCTTCAATTGTGGTAACTAGACCCCTTCCAAATAATTGGTGCCAGACTCGATTGACCAATGTTCGTGCGGTCAAAGGGTTTTTCTTATCCACGATCCACTTGGCGAGTCCCAATCGGTTCTTCGCCCACTCGTTGTTCCATGAACTGATTACTTCAGGGACCCTGGGTTGTACACTGTCAGCTTTTAACAACCAATTACCGCGTTCAAAAACGTGGGTAGTTCGCGACATATGACTTGGGTTTTCGATCATTATGGGAACGGTAGGAGTTCTAGCATTAATCAATTTCAAGAACATGGTCTCAATTTGACCGTACCCGGCTTTGTCCTTGCCTGGTAGGTCAGCTACGAAGCCTATCCAATATATATTAATGGCAGTTGCCTTTTCAGGAATATTATCGTTATTGGTTTCAAAATAAAGATTGAAATTCCCTTCAATGGGTTTAAAGGAGACTTTAAGCGTAGTATTGCCTTTCGTCTTGCCAATTTTGAATTGCGTTAGAATTTCTCCTTTGGCATTGTCCTTTCTAATTGTTACCAAGGTATTATCGTAACCCGAACGATAATTCATAAGAAAGTTGCTCGCTTTGTCTGACCTGGCATTTTGCATAATACACGAACCATCATCCCATAGTACTACTGATGCATGGTCATCATAAGAACCATTGACAAAATCTTGGAATAGGTGCGAATTGTAAACCGGTTGTTGGTATAAAAGGAAATTCCTGTAGGCCTTGGCAACATGTACCGCTCCGTTTTCGGATACCCAATTGGTCACTTGGTCTACTTCTTTTTGTTGCGCTTCGGTGTAAAACTTTAGAACTGGAGCCTCGCTAGGAATATCCTCATCCCTTGTATTATTAAAGAAGGCCATAAGGTTGTAATAATCCTCATGTTTAAAAGGGTCATAGGGGTGGCTATGGCATTGTACACAACCAATGGTCGTACTTTGCCAAACTTCAAAGGTAGTATTCACACGGTCTATAACACTGGCGACCCTAAATTCCTCATCGTCGGTGCCACCTTCATCATTGTTCATGGTATTTCTATGAAAAGCAGTGGCAATAAGCTGATCTAATGAAGGGTCTGGCAAGAGGTCACCTGCCAATTGTTCAATGGTAAACTGGTCATAAGGCATATCCTTATTCAAAGCTTTGATTACCCAATCGCGATATTCCCAAATGCTCCTCCCTTGGTCTTTTTCATACCCTTTTGAATCGGAATAACGGGCCATATCCAACCACCATGTCGCCCATTTCTCTCCAAAAGCTGGTTGGGCCATAAGGCTATCAACAAAAACTTCATAAGGTATCTTGGCCTTGTTGAAATCTTCGAATAGATTTTTATTAGGGGGAAGTCCTGTAATATCAAGGGCCGATCTTCTTGCAATTACATTGGGTTCAGCCGAGGAACTTGGTTTTAAGCCTGCACTTGCCAACTTTCTTAAAATGAAATTGTCAATCCCGTTTTGGGCAAAAAACGGGGTTTCAAGGCTAGAAAAACCTGCTTCCTCAGTAATGGTCGGTACTTCTACTTTTTCTGGTAAGGAATAGGCCCAATGCTTGCCCCATGTTGCACCTTGGTCAATCCATCGTTTCAATAAATCGATTTCCCTGTCTGCAAGCTTGTCTTTCTCATAAGGCATTCTTAGTTCTGGATCGTCCGATGTTATTCGCCTGATCATTGGACTTCCTGATGCATTTCCGGGAATAATCGATGGCTGGCCAGATTCAGTTGTACTTAAAGCTTCTTCCTCAAACAAAAGACTAAAACCCCCATTCTTTTTAA
>CAZHJO010000357.1:0-3694 GCA_964532755.1 uncultured Maribacter sp.
TAATAATATCTAAATCTACGAATTCTGATGTAATCAATTCAATTAACAAAAGTAAAGGTTCATAGGATTATTTCATGGAATACTTTCTCAAGAAGCAAGTAAAAGTCATTTAGAAATTGAATGTAGCACCCAATAAAAAGTTAGTGCCTGCTTGCGGATAATAACCCGCTCCTTCAATAGTGGTAATTTGACCGGGAGCGGACCAAGTATCATCAAACGTAAAGAAATACCCGTTAGAGACAAACTTAGCATTCAATATATTGTTTACCAATGCAGAAATTGTAATATTCCTTACAAATGAATTGGTTTCAATTACATATTGCAAATTCAGATCCGTTTGGGAATAGGCTTCCAAAACTGAACCAATGGCATCAATATTACCCATATATTGTTTACCAACATACTTACTTAGCAATGAAAACTGTAACTTTTCCGTAGGCATATAAGACAATCTATTCCCAAGAATGACCTCGGGTGAAAAAGCTATATTCGTGTCACCTAGATCCTCGATTGCCCCGTCTCTTTGAAAAACAAAATCTTTGTTCTTATTTGAGCTTAGTGCCAAATTTGGGCCAATGGTAAACTTCTCGCCGAAGCTTATATTGGCGTCTACTTCCAAGCCAAAACGGTAACTATCCCCAACGTTGGCCCGTAAAGGGGCTCCCACATCATTCAACTCCCCGGTCAATACCAATTGATCCTTATAATTCATATAATACAAATTGGTACTCACTTGCACATCTGTAGAAAGGTAGCGCCAACCCAGTTCAAAATCGTTTAATTTTTCTGGTTTAGGATTCCCATTTTCATAATCATTCCTATTTGGTTCACGATTAGCAACGGCATAGGATAAATAGAGGTTATTGTTTTGGTCAACATCAACTGATGCCCCGATCTTCGGATTAAAGAAATTAAAGGTATCATTGACCGATCCGGTATCATCGCCATTGGCTTCATAACCAACTGTTCTATATTGCAGGTCTCCGAAAAGACTCCAGTGGTCATCAAGTTTGTAATTGACTTTCGTAAAAAAATTAAAATCGGTCTTTTTGGAATTATCATCATAGTACCTTTCACGAATAGAGCTGTTCGGGGCAAACTCTGCCCAAATCACTTCCCCAAAATGTTTACCCTTGTAGATATTCCAACCTCCTCCAAGGATCAAATTCATTTTTTCCTTTTTATAATTTGCGGAAAATACGGTGCCGTAAAAATCATTGTCTAACCATCTTCTGCGAATAAGGTCTGTTGTATTTACCTCTAAACCATTAATTGTTAGGGGTGAAAAACCGTAAGTGCCAAAATCATCATCCTCTTTAAATTGCTCAAAAAAACCTCTCCCTCTTGTATAGTGGAGTGCCAAATTGGTGCTCCAAGTTTCATTTAATTTTTGGTTCCAAAGCAGTTGGGCGTGATTCTGTTTGTAGTTGTCTACCTCATTTTCATAGAATTGGGTGTCCCCGTTCTCATCGGTATATATCCCTGAAGGATTGAAAGTCCTATCTGACTCCAAAGTAGCCGCATCGATACCGTACCAAGCTTGATACGTAATTTCATGACCCCCAAAAAGAACAGTCTTTACTAAAGTATTCTCATTTTTAAAAGCTCCTTGTAAAAAATACGAATCCAATTCAGAAGCTGCCCTATCAATATATCCATCTGAAGTAATTCTAGACAATCTTCCCGAAATTTCAATATGATCGTTCAATAAACCTGTACTGAATTTTAAGTTATTTCTCAATGTATTGAAACTTCCAATAGATGATGAAATTTGACCAAAAGCTTTCTTGGAAATTCCATCCGTAGCTATATTTAGACTTGCCCCAAATGCTCCAGCACCGTTGGTTGAGGTGCCTACCCCACGTTGTAATTGCAAACTCTCAGTCGAGGAAGCAAAATCGGGCATATTTACCCAAAATGTACCATGTGATTCTGAATCGTTATAGGGTATTCCATTAATAGTTACATTAACCCTTGTAGCATCGCTACCTCGCACTCTTATGCCTGTATAACCAACACCAGCTCCAGCATCGGAGGTAGTGACCACAGCCGGCATATAATTCAATAAAATGGGAATGTCCTGCCCCAAATTCCGTGGTTCTAATTGTTCTTTGGTAAGATTGGTAAATGTTACAGGTGATTCCTTCGTTACTCGAATGGCTGATACGAAAACCTCTTCTAATGCTATTTCTTTACTTTCAAGTGAATCTTTCTGGGTTTCTTGGGCTGAAAGACCCATGGTCATAGCAAAAAAACCAAATGTTGCGCATAAAAGTTTCATCCGTAATACATTTGTTACGAATAAAAGGGGCTATTATTCTATTTAAAATTGATTTTTGTTTCTAAAAGAAACATTGGAAAATCCTAATGACGCTTTGCGCAATCCCTTGGCAGCATTACCCGCCCAGGTTCATTGGGTATAATCTCAGCTTGTCCTGAACTTGTTTCAGGACCTAACCATACAAGTTCGAGGTTTAAGCACCCCTTCGAGATGGGACAAAGGTAACACTGGGTTTTTAGATTTCATAATGAAATAGGCATAAATATTAACTATCCTTGGCAAACCCTTAATCATATCTATCCGTATCTATAAAACACCTTTATCTGGCACGGGTTATGAACAAAAAATCAAAGAGCAAGTTCACCTTGAAAATAGTTCTCAGCTATTTGATTTTGGCCATTTTGGTTATAGTTTCGGGCTATGTTATCTTCTCTGAAATTCGTATATATATGTCGAACGAGACCTCAGCGGAAAATGACGTCAAACTATTGCAGACTGGTGCATTGCTTACCCAATTGTACGAGGCAGAAAGCCTTTCTAAGTTGGCCCTTCATAACAAAACTCGAAAAAACTTCAACGCTTATGCACAAAAAATCGACTCGATTTACGTAAAGATAGATACACTAAAACAACTTACCCAAAGTGATTACCAAAAAAAATTGTTAGACAGTGTTCAGTTTCTTTTACAACAAAAAATCAGTAATGGCAATGAACTTAGAAAGCTAAGGACAAAAAACGAAACCAATAGTTCCTTGGACAGTGCCATGAAACAATTTGATAAGATGGAAGCCTCTTTTGCAAAATTGACTATAACCGATTTTGAAAAACACCCTGAAGCACTTTCCCAGTTTGAAAAAAAAGTATTGCAAGACTGGGTTTCCTATTTGAACAATAACATCCCCGAGGAAGTCAATACCATAAAAACCGATTCTATCATGAATGCTTCTAGATCAATTTTGATTGAGGCCAAACAAAAAAACACCAGTTCACAACGTTCATTGACAAGGAAGGAAATAGAGGTTACCCGAAACGATCTGGAACTCTCCCAACAACTGCAAAGCATTATTTCCTCCTTTGATCAGGAGTTCATGGTAAATACCCATAATGATAACATTAAAAAACAAGCGGCCCTAAGGAGAGGTATGCGTTTTACCGGTTTTACCGCAGTATTAGGACTCATTATCGTTGGGATATTCTCCTTTCTGATCACGCGTGATTTTTGGCGAGTACAAACCTATCGCGAAAAATTGGAAAAGGAAAAAAAGTTTTCAGAATCACTTTTAAAAAGTAGGGAGCAATTGATTTCTACAGTAAGTCATGACCTAAGAACACCTTTGAATACCATTACAGGTTATACCGAATTGATTCAGGGTACAGGACTTATAGGTCCACAAATGGATTATTTGACAAATG
>CAZHJO010000358.1:0-3693 GCA_964532755.1 uncultured Maribacter sp.
TTTGCATTTATCTCCTTCACAAGTGCATTTACCGTCCTTATGAACAGAACAGGTCATGGCCTTGCTGTGATCGGGACAATTCGCACATTTGCATTTATCTCCCTCACAAGTGCATTTGCCGTCCTTATGTTGTGAACAGGTCATTGCATCGTCTTGATCCAGGACTTTTAAGTCCATTTTACAAACAGGACATTTGCCTTCCTTGGCGTACGTTTTTCCGTCCTCACAATCCATTGGACATTGGTATAGCACAGAAGAATGCAGTTCGGTATGGGATTCTTGCTTCTTTTCGGTCTTCTGGTCTTTGCAAGCATTAAATAAGACAATTGAGAAAGCTAGAAAAAATAATGAATAAATAATCGGTTTGGTTTTCATGGGCATATAATTTCCACAAAAATATTAATTATTT
The DNA here is from genome assembly GCA_964532755.1 of uncultured Maribacter sp. GTDB lineage: Bacteria > Bacteroidota > Bacteroidia > Flavobacteriales > Flavobacteriaceae > Maribacter_A. Next base: position 410 of record CAZHJO010000358.1, read on the forward strand.
AACTATCCATTTTCATTATATTTAGTAATGTTATCACTTAGTACTAAAAAAATGCGGTTAATTTCATTCATCATTCTGATTCTAGTGGTTTGTTGTTGCAATAGGGCAAAGAAATTAGATGAAGTAAAGGATAATGGAGTACCTCCGCGACCGGAATTGAGCAAAGATTCGAAGATTTTTCTTGGTAATAGGCTGTTCTCAGAAAAAACATGTATTACCTGCCATGCCGTGGACCAGCAAAAAGTTGGCCCTTCTGTTATAGACATCATGAGGATTTATAAAGAAAAAAATGGCGATATTGTCTCCTTTTTAAAGGGTAAAACGCAACCTATAGTTGACACCACCGCAAGTCAAGTAGCCGTAATGCAGGCCAATATCGATGGGTTTTTAAAAGACATATCCGATGTAGAATTGAATGCAATAGCTACGTATATGCTGCACGTGGATGAATTGAACAAGAAATAGCAAAATTCCCAGCAGCGGTTCATGTAACGATAAGTTTTTAACTACTAACGTGCCATAGTATCGGTGATGTGTATATAAATGCAAGATCTGACCGAATTGAGGAAGGTTTTTATCGTAGAGTAAAACCCATTAAAATGATCCGTCCTTTTCAAAACTTTCCGGGCTACCTTGATTTTTAACACCATTTTATAGTTTTTTGCTATTTTCAATCCAAATATTGTTTCATCTTTGTAGAAATACATTAAACAAAATGAGATTGAAAGTCCAAAAATTATCACTTGTGCTTATTTTATTTTTGGGTATCGAAGGTCTTATGGCGCAGCTGAACACCAGTATATACGGTGAAGTAATCGATGAGCTTGGAAAGCCCCTTTTCGGTGCTTCCGTTTTCTTGGAAGGCACACAACTAGGTGGTCAGACCGATTTTGATGGTAACTATCAAATTTCAGGGGTACCCCCAGGGTCCTATAATCTCATAGTGAAGTATTTAGGTTATGAATCCCAAACCAAATTCAATATAATCGTACGTTCAAAGGGTACTCCTGCCAATAATTTTATGCTGAAAGCATCCACTCAAAAGCTTGCTGAAGTGGTGGTGTCCAATACCAATATCATCACGCGACCGAAAGAAACACCCTTATCCACACAAACCTTATCTGCAGTTGAAATCGCTACCTACCCAGGCAGCAATAATGATGTTGTTCAGGTAGCGCAGACACTGCCGGGAGTATCGCCTTCTATAGGAGGATTTCGAAATGATCTCATTATCAGGGGTGGGGCCCCTAACGAAACAGTATATTATTTAGATGGCTTGGAGATTCCGAATATCAACCATTTCAGCACCCAAGGCAGCGCGGGTGGTCCAGTAGGTCTTATCAACGTATCGTTTATAGACAATGTCTCCTTGGCAACTTCAGCATTCAATGCACGTTACGATAATCCGCTTTCCGGAGTGCTACAGTTTCAACAACGTAATGGCAACAGCCGAAACTTTTCCGGGAACTTTAGAGTGAGTGCCAGTGAAGCGGCTTTGACATTAGAAGGACCGTTGTTCAAAAATGGAAATGAGGAATCTAAAACTACTTTTTTGGCTTCGGTGCGTCGCAGTTATCTTCAATTTCTGTTTCAGGCCATTGGCCTACCAATTAGGCCGGACTATTGGGATTACCAATATAAGATCAACCATGAAATCGATGCCTTCAATACGATTACCGTATTGGGAGTAGGTTCCATTGATGATTTTTCTGTAAGTCCACCAGAAGAATTTGATCCAGAACAGCAGGCACAAGTAGAACAAGCTCCATTTATCACACAACGCACGAATACCATGGGGGTAAGTTGGCGCAATCGTTTTAAGAATGGAAATGGCTACATGCGGTCTACCTTGAGCAACAATACCCTAAACAATAATTTCACACGGTTTTCTGATCCGGAGAATGAGCAAGGCGTTATTTTCAATAATGACGCTCGCGAGTCAGAAACTAAACTACGATTCGAATTGACACAGTTTTTTGAAGATTGGAAGTTGTCATCAGGTTTCAATGTTCAACATTCCGATTATGCCAATGCAACCATTGATGTGCGCAATAGCTTGACCTTTGATACGGCTATTGATTTTATAAAATATGGTTTGTTTGCAAATGCCACCCGATCGCTTTTTGAGGATAAATTGGATGTTTCCATAGGTTTTCGGATAGATGATGATAGTTACACCCAGAACGAGACCCTTTTGAGCACTTTTTCACCACGTTTTTCGGTTTCCTATGAATTTGCCCCGAATTGGCGTGTCAATGGTTCACTGGGTCGCTACTTCAAGATTCCCCCGTATACGATATTAGGTTTTAGGGATAATGGGAATACATTGGTGAACCGAGATGTGGATTATACCCAAAGTGACCATTTCGTACTAGGGCTTCAACACTATTTTTCGCCATCGAGCACCATTTCATTTGAAGGCTTCTACAAGCGTTATGAAGATTATCCAATCTCGGTTCGCGACCAGGTGTCGTTGGCCAACAAAGGTGGTGGATTTGAGGTATTGGGTAGTGAACCTATTGAGACCGCAGGTAAGGGGCGTAGTTATGGCACGGAACTACAGTTTCAACAAAAACTATCACAAAATTTCTATGGTATTTTCTCCTACACCTGGTTTTATAGCGAGTTTACTGGTTTTGATACTAATACTTACCTACCTTCGGTTTGGGACAGTCGCCATCTTATTTCATTTGTCGGGGGATACAAGTTAAAGCGCAATTGGGAGTTGAGTGCGCGATATCGTTTTGCCGGTCGTACGCCATTTGTACCTACGGATTTGGATGCCACATTGGCCAATTATCCTGAATTGATTTTGGATTATTCTAGATTGGGGGACGAAAAATTGGATTTTTTCAGTCAGTTGGATGTGCGTTTGGATAAAAAATTGAATTTCAAAAAATTTGCTTTCGATCTGTTCATCGAAGCCCAGAATATTTTAGGACAGGATATTCCCAGTCCCACCGATTATGGGCTGAATCGTGATGCCATGGGCATGGCAGTACAACCGCAAAGCCTCGTTGCCATTGAAGAAGATGGGGGACAAATTATTCCGAGCATTGGTATTGTTATCGATTTTTAAATGCCATACCCTGTAATTAGCAACTAGTACTAGGAGTGCATAGCCAAGATAAATAAGGAATTATGTTCAGAAAAATTCTTTCCAATAAATCAAATGAACCTTCGGGCTATGCTTCGGGGATTAAAAATACGATTCGGATTATGTGCTTTTTTCTCTTGATGTTACGCGTATTTCAATGTGCGGGTCAGGTGACTGCATCCGATAC
>CAZHJO010000359.1:0-3681 GCA_964532755.1 uncultured Maribacter sp.
AAATTGTATGCCTGGGGGCACAAGGCGATTTGGAGCATAATGAGACCATTTACCCACATGCTCCACAGAATGACAGCAAGGGTGCCATTAAAAAAATAAGCTCCTTGGTCGACGCCTATAAAATCGAGGCAATCGCTATTGGCAACGGTACTGCCTCAAGAGAAACCGAGCACCTTATCAAACGTATTCAATTTAGAAATCCCATTGAGGTATTTATAGTAAGTGAAGCCGGGGCTTCAATATATTCTGCTTCAAAAATTGCCCGTGATGAGTTTCCCAATTATGACGTCACGGTTCGTGGTGCCGTTTCCATTGGCCGAAGATTGTCTGATCCCTTGGCCGAACTGGTAAAAATCGACCCAAAATCAATTGGCGTGGGACAATATCAGCACGACGTGGACCAAAATAAACTAAAAACATCATTGGATACTGTTGTTGAAAGTTGCGTGAACTCAGTTGGGGTAAACATCAATACCGCAAGTGTACCCTTGTTGGGTTATGTTTCAGGTATAGGTCCCAAACTGGCCGAAAAAATTGTTGCCTATAGAAATGAGAATGGAGCATTTCCGAGTAGAAAAGCCATAAAAAAAGTACCTCGTTTGGGCGATAAGGCCTTTGAACAGGGAGCTGGTTTTTTACGCATTAAACAAGCCATAAATCCCTTGGATGATTCTGCCGTTCATCCTGAAAGTTATGGTATTGTCGAAAAAATGGCCATGGAATTGGGAAAAAGCGTTTCCGACTTAATAGGGAACAAACAACTTCTTTTGGGCATTGATTTAAATAGGTATTGTACAGAAACTATAGGTCTTTTTACACTGAAGGATATCGTACAGGAGCTCGAAAAACCTGGCTTGGATATGCGTGAAAAAGCGAAGGTTTTTACCTTCAATCAAAATATTAGATCTATCAATGACCTACATAAAGGTCAACTACTTCCCGGTATAGTCAACAACATCACCAACTTTGGTTGTTTTGTCGATATTGGTATTAAGGAAAGTGGTTTAATCCACGTTTCAAACGTATCGGATTCGTTTGTAAAAGACGTAAACGAACATGTTCGTTTGCATCAACAAATCATAGTGAAAGTACTTGATGTTGATGTACCGAGAAAGCGCATTCAGCTAAAACTACATAGTCGCTAACTTGTTTGATTTTCATTGGATTATGGTTACATTTAGTTGACCATTTTCTTGACTAATTCTATGAAATCATTCTTACATTCCATTGCGATATTTTCATTGGTAGCCATAGCCATAGCATGCAGTGATAAGAAAAAGGTTCATAGTAAGAGAACTACTGTTGCCGCGACTGCTCCACAAAGAATTAAGGTCATTTATGACACCGATGCCAACAATGAATTAGACGACCAACATGCCCAGGCCTATCTATTATTAAACCAAGAAACCTTCGATGTTAAGGGTATTACTGTCAATGCGACTTATAATGGGGGTGACATACAAAACCATTACGATGAGGCCGAAAGAGTGTTGAAACTATGTAATTTGGAGCGTTCCATTCCTTTACTAAAAGGAGCCAATGGCAGTTATCAGGAGATTTCAAAAGAATTTGACCCTGTTGGTTATGATGGGGCTGAAGGGGTGGAATTTTTATTGGAGACTACCAAAAAAGACTCCGTAATCATAATCGCAGTGGGTAAGCTTACCAATATCGCATTGGCCCTAAAAAAAGACCCTTCTTTTGCCAGGAGAACCAAAATTGTATGGTTGGGAAGCAATTATCCTGAGCCCGGGGAATACAACCAGGATAATGATACGATCGCCATGAATTTAGTTCTGAACAGTACCATACCTTTTGAAATGGTCACCGTGCGTTATGGTAAACCTTCGGGAACCGATGCAGTCAAGGTGACCCAAGAAGAAATCAATGAAAAGATGCCCGGGTTGGGACCTAAAATCAAAGAGCCCATAGTAGGAAGACATGGCGGAAGTTTCGATAATTTCGGCGATTATTCCGTGAGTCTATTTGAACATATAGATTACCATGGCGACCCACCATCACGTTCACTCTTTGATATGGTTGCCGTAGCTATACTTAAGAATGGGGAATGGGCGAAGCAATCTTTAATCCCAGCGCCAATTTTCATAAATAACACATGGGTTGAACGGCCCAATAATCCGCGAACAATTGTAGTTTGGGAAAATTTTGATAAACAAGTGATTATGGATGATTTTTACAGCACTTTGAGGGCATCCACGGTGGTAAACACCACAAATTAGTACGATATAGCAACTTGTCAATTAATCCTAACGGTGATTAGTTAGTCAACGCAAATTTCTTTGTAATTTTATAAAAATTTCAAACTATGTTATCCAAGAAATTAGAAAAAGCACTCAATAAGCAAATACAAATCGAGGCAGAATCCTCACAGGTGTATTTGTCAATGGCCTCTTGGGCAGAAGTTCAAGGATTGGAAGGCATTGCAACCTTTATGTACGATCAATCAGACGAAGAGCGCATGCACATGCTTAAATTGATAAAATTTGTGAACGAGCGTGGTGGCCATGCAAAGGTTTCAACTTTGAATGCGCCAAAATTTGATTTCGGGACCTTTCAAAAAATGTTTCAGGAACTATTGGAACATGAAATCTTTGTTTCAAATAGCATCAATGAGTTGGTACATATTACCCTTCAGGAAAAAGACTATGCTACCCATAATTTTCTGCAATGGTATGTAGCCGAGCAAATAGAGGAAGAAGCATTGGCACGTACAATTTTGGATAAAATTAACCTCATCGGCAATGATAAGGGCGGATTATATCTATTTGACCGAGACGTACAGCAAATTACGGCCAATAGTGCCGCAGCACCTCCTGACGCCCAGTGATATCTGCCCGCGAAATTGTTTTTTCAATTTCACAAAGTAAGGATCTATTAAATTCAGTATCTTACTTATAGAAATTGGTGCTCCATTATGATTGGAGTAGTCTTATACTACCAGCTTATGAAACCGATCCTACTTCTTTTCGCAGTCCTATTACATTTTGCGGCAGTTGGCCAAACAACATCTGTAAAATTCTCACCACCGCTTGCTAAAGCAACCCCAGAAAGTGTAGCCATGTCCTCAGAAAGATTGGTGCTTATTGATGACATGCTTGAACAGGCGATATCTAATAAAGATCTACCTGGAATTGTAGCCTTAATTGCCAGGAATGGGAAAATCGTATTTCATAATGCCTACGGAATGGCAGACAATACCACAGCAAAGGCAATGGAAAATGATGCCATATTTAGAATAGCCTCGCAGACCAAGGCAATTACTTCAACTGCGGTCATGATACTATGGGAAGAAGGGAAATTTAGACTCGACGATCACATTTCCAAATACATTCCCGAATTTGGCGAAGCACAGATATTAGACACTTTTAACGAGGAGGATTCTACCTATACGGTTATACCAGCCAAAGACCAGATTACCATTCGTGATCTCATAACCCATACCTCTGGTATTGGATACGGTGTGATTGATGGAGATAATCGATTTAAAAAGATATTTGCCAAAGCTGAAATAACAGACCTATTTACTACTGAGAATATTAGTATAGAAGAAAGTGTAAAAAAATTGGCAAAATTGCCGTTGCACCATAACCCCGGGGACAAGTTCACCTATAGTGAAGGATTGGATGTGCTGGGCTATTTTATTGAAGTTGTCTCTGGAAT
>CAZHJO010000360.1:0-3681 GCA_964532755.1 uncultured Maribacter sp.
ACATTCGCTTTACCTCCATGCTCTTGGAATCAAATTCCTTTATGCCACCACAAGCTCTTGGTTCTTGATTTTCATAGAGCACAATCGCATGTTTAATGACATCTATGGTATTGAACTGATGGTAAAAAGCATGGTCATCTCCATCCCGCACAGCTAAATCGGCATCCAACAACGCTACTAACGCAATAAAATCTTGATCTTCAGAACTGGTTCTAACAATTTCGATCATTACTAATCCCTCACTTTACCCATGAACATGCTTACTTTGGAATTGAAAGGATTACCAGCGGCCCGTCTCATCATCACAATTTGACCAGCATGCCAAACAGCATCTTCAATAGGGCCGTTCAAATGGTTCCAAAATGGGAACTCGTCCTTTCCATTCTTACGTATAAATATTATCTTATGTTCCCCTAAATCTTCTGTAACCCTGAACAGCTCACTGGCCGTCTTAATATTCTCAAGGGTCCTTTTTCGTATTTCCTGGAAAGCCAATTCCTCTTGTTCCACAGTGGAATCTGATGGCTGTTTTTTGGCCGCATTCACGATAGTACGCGATAGACCATAAATATGGTCCATGGTCTGTGCGATGGTCCTCCCCTCCTCACTTGGTTTATAAGCCAAATTTTCTTCGGTCAAGCCTTCGGTTGCCCAATAATATCTGAAGCCAAGACCATCGATCATTCTAGAAACCACAGTTCCAGGAGTGTATGTTTGAGGGGCTTCAGGAATGGTGGCATAAGGGAGTGTTTTATTCATAGTTTCTTGGGCCAATGTTAAACTTGAAATTAATACTACGATTAAACTAAGATAAGATTTCATTTGTCCAAATTTAGATTAGTTATGATTGATGCGTCTGTTCTGGTTATAGTCCGTTAATAGCAATATCCAACCACGATAAACGATCGTTGGTCCAACTCTTTAAATATCCGATTTCCTCATCATGACTACTGCCAATAAATCTGTTGGGCCAAATATAGGTCCCCAAAATATTCCAAGTGTTAAAATTTGATTCAACGGAACCTGCTTTATTCAAAGTGGTGACGTAATCGTCTACCTTATTAACTATTGACCCATTTGACAAAACACCTGCTCTTAAGGTATTCCAACGGTCCTTTAGTCGGGATACGAATTCTGGATCTTGCAATAACCTATTCCACCAAAATGGTACTTGCCAAAAATCCTCGGGACATCTTTCATTGAATTTATAAGCCCATACATTGGTCTCGCCCCCGCTGCAATAATCCGCGTTTCCGAAAGCTAAATTAAAATCCCAAATTGGGCCCAATTTTAATTTTTCATTCTTATCCTTATACATGAAGGTGCTCAACCGATACCCATCTACGTTATTCGAAAGCTCATTAAGCAAAAAGAAATCTATAAAACTATCAATATCTATATAGGTACCATAACCCAACACGGGGTCCCTAAAATCATCAGACGCCAGGGCATCTTCAAATTGCGATACATAATCCGCAATGTAGGCTTTTTGTTCAATCGTGATGTCCTCTGCATCGGGCTCCTCGTATAGAAAATGTATTTCCTGTCCAATAGTCGCGTTGGGAGGGCCATAGAGGGAGGTAAATGAATTTAGATCATTGTAACCTTCTCCCAAGTTATTTCCGGCTGTTTTGTCAATCTTTAAAATATAGCCCCCAGTAAGATCCTCACCCGTATTTTCATCCTCTTTGAGTTTATTGATAGCAATACGATTACTGTCACGTTTTAACTTTTCCATAAAAACATAGAGTCCCTGAAATGCATTATTGATATTAAGTTCCACAAACTGACTGCGACTAGCGTACCTACCCATATCACGGGAAAGATCATAAATCAATATATTCCGAATAAGTGATTTATCACTGTAGGGTGCATACAATATCCAATCCTCTTCCTCGGGCATACCGAGTAAGGACACGTCCAAGTCTTCGTTATTATCGTCCCTGGTCTCAAGGCCGTATGATTTCTTAGGAAACATTTGGGAAGATGCCCCCCTGATCTCGATCCCAATTTTACCAGTAAAGGAAATGAGATCTGCTTGGGTAATGGATACTTCGGCATCAATTTTAGGCTCATCTACAATTGTGGAACCGCTAGTATTTATAGAAAATAAGGGTAATTTGTCTTCAGGTTGAATTTCAGGTTCTTCTGCTTCCTCTTCAATATCAGATGGTGAAATAGTTTCATCAGTACTACAAGCCGTATGAAGGCATATAAAACAAGAAAGCAAGGTCAGAATAGTTATTTTATGGGCTTGGATAGTTATCAATTTCATGTAGCATATATTTTTCTCCAAGATACCAAAACTATTCAATAAAACCCTTGTCGCTCATCCATTGGTCATTGTATATTTTGCCTACATAACGGCTCCCATGGTCGTGGAACAATACGACAACCACATCATCTTCGGTAAAATGTTCTTTGAGCTGTAGTAGTCCTTTGATAACAGCACCTGCCGAATTACCCAAGAACATAGCCTCTTCCCTCGCCAAGTTCCGGGTATAAATGGCCGCATCTTTATCGGTTACCTTGGTAAAGCCATCAATAACCTCAAAATTTACGTTCTCTGGTAGAATATCCTCACCAATACCCTCGGTGATATACGGGTAGATTTCACTTTCATCAAAAATGCCCGTTTCGTGATACTTTTTAAAGATAGAACCATAGGTGTCTATTCCCCATATCTTGATATTGGGATTTTTGGATTTTAAGTATGTGCCAACTCCTGAAATAGTTCCTCCTGTTCCAACCCCGGTTACAAAATGGGTTATCTTACCATTGGTTTGCTCCCAAATTTCAGGCCCGGTACTCAAGAAGTGTGCCTTTGAATTTGATGGATTGTCATATTGATTTACATACCAGGAATTGGGAATCTCCTTGGACAATCTTTTTGCTGTGGAATAATAACTTCTGGGATCCTCGGGGGCCACATCTGCTGGGCAAACATAGACCTCACTGCCCATGGCCTTAAGAATGTCAATTTTTTCCCGGGATTGTTTATCGCCTATAACACAAATTAGTTTATAGCCCTTTATGATGGCCACCATGGCCAGACCCATTCCGGTGTTGCCAGAAGTCCCCTCGATAATAGTCCCTCCTGGTTTTAATAGTCCGTCGGCCTCGGCATCTTCAACCATTTGAAGCGCCATGCGGTCTTTAACCGAATTACCCGGGTTGAATGTCTCGTATTTTGCCAATACCAAACATGGCAGCTCTTTTGTAAGTCTATTCAATTTCACCAATGGTGTACTGCCTATTGTACCCAAAATATTTTCTGCGTAGTCCATCTAGGTATAAAGATAGGCTTTTGAATTATGGTATATGAACATAGAACCATGACAAACACTTTTGTCGTGCGATGGGGTTGCGCGCAGGTTATTCAAACCTAATGGCCTTAACCGGATTTATTTTGGTAATAATATACGATGGCACGAGAAGCATCAATAAGCATAAAAGCAACACTCCTATATTGAGGAGTATCACCGTTGAAAAATCAATATGGACTGGAATGTATTCAATATAGTATTCCTTCGGATTTGGAAACTTCAACAGGCGGTATTTCCGTTGGATCCAAATAAGGCCCAATCCCAATAAGTTACCCCAAAAAAGACCAATTGCTATCAAATAGGCTGCATTGTACAAAAATACCTTGCGAATACTCCAATTGGCAGATCCCAAAGC
>CAZHJO010000361.1:0-3676 GCA_964532755.1 uncultured Maribacter sp.
AAGGCACATTTGACTATATATATAGTAATTTTGGGGGGTTGAATTGCACCCCGAATCTTCTGGAAGTCGTACATAAACTTTTGTCTAAATTGAAATCAGGAGGGAAATCCACACTTACCATACTGCCACCCTTTACTTTGTGGGAAAAACTTTATATTCTCAAAGGAGACTTTAAAATGGTTGGTCGAAGAAAATCCGGTAGGCCCTCAGTAGCGAATATTGAAGGGGTGACTTTTAATTGTTGGTATTATAATCCTAAAGAAATAATAAACTCGTTAAATGGACTAGTTACCGATGTTTCGGTGACAGGCCTTTGCATATTCGCACCTCCTTCTTTTATTCAAAACTTCCCTATCAAGTATCCAAGAGTCTTCAAACTGCTTACTAAACTTGATCAAAAGGTTTCAAAACTTCCTTTCTTTAACTCCATCGGTGATTACTTTATGATCACTTTTACCAAGATTTGAAAAAATTGAAAAGAACTAATTTTAGCTGCTGAACTTTGGAAAGTTTAAATCTATGGTGGTAATTTAATTGGTCTCTTAAACGTTTTTGCTTATTTCTATCCTTTTTTAATTGATCGGACTTTACCAAGTAAAAGTGATTGCCTTCAACCTGGTAGATAATATTTAATTCTTGAGGACGCATTTCAAGGCCATAGCTTAGTTCACATTGATCAGGCTTTACCGAGGTAATTATGTACTGGGATTTTATCTTTGATACGTCTTTGGTCCCATTTAGGTCCAATTCAAAATCATACGCTTTTAAATGTGGGGTGAGTGTATTTAGTTTTTCCGGAAGAAGTTCATAAAATGAATCATACACGGCCAAAGACTCCTTGAATGGTATCATATTAGGAATCACTTCCCCAACTGAGAGTTCAGTTTGAAAAAAATTGGTTGTTTTCTGAAAATGAACACCTACGTCACCAAAATTCACACAATGGGCTGTCCTTGGAAAGCAGTAGTATTTGTTGGTTTCAATTAAATACTGTGTTTTTATGGGAAACCAATCATCTCGTAATTTGTAATTACGGAATAAATCATGAATCAATAAGTCATCATCAATGCTTGTTTTGTGATAATACCAATCTTCAAAATGACTCCATTGTTTTGGGGTATAAATTTGACCTTGGAACCAAGGAACCTGTAAGAAAAAGCATGCATTTCCATCATCTAAAGGGTAAAATGGTATGTGCAGATACCCATTGAACCATAAGGCATTTAATGAAAACCCTGCCAGATTTTCTTCTTCTTCATATTGTTGCAACACTTGCACGGAATACTTATAAAAACTCCTGCCTACGAAAAGATCATCTTCCAGATAGATAATATCACCAAATCTTTTGGTCAATCCCCCACAAAACAGAAAATGTCCAATCAAACCCAATTTTTTCCCTTGTCTAATTATTTCCTTTTTCCCATGGTCCCAACAAAAGTCATTCACCTGAGAAATGACCTCTGGATGCGGATTAAATTCTAATGAAAATACCAAGTTTGTTCCTTGAGCTATATCCGACAGCTTTAGGCTTGACAAAAGTCGATGAAGACTATGTGGGCGATTATAAGCGTTGATAACGATTGTCGGTGATTTCATATTAACAAGTCTGCTATTTGAAATACGGTTTTTCTAACTATGGCTTTGAGTTGTTTAAAATCATCTGGTATACGCCACTCATTATTAGCAATTGAGTCTCCGCCTATACCAACCGAAACCGCATTTACTTTATGGTATTTAGCGAATGCGTACAATGCCGCAGTTTCCATATCGATCATAGTACATTCGGCATCTGTCCATTCTGCGTGTTTAGAAATGGTCTCTCTAAAGGGGGCATCTGTACTTACAAATCTGCCATGAAGAAATCCCAATTCTTTAAAGCTTTTGAAATAAGTATCTGATGGACAATCAATTGTCTTAGTCTCCGTATCGGACAAGTAATGATAAGATGTGCCCTCCTCCCTATAAACGGACTTCGCATACCTAATTTCTGCCTCATGTACTGATTCGGTCAACCTACCAACCAATCCAATCAATATGAAATTGCGCACCCCTAATGCATAGAATTCTTCGCATATAGCAACCAGCGCTGGCCCACCTATGCCCCAACCATTGCAAAGATAAATCCCCCTGTTTTGATCTAAACAAATATGTTTTCCCATGATGCCTTTTATTTCCTTTAACCAAAAAGATCGATATCTTGAAGGCATCACATGCTGAGGGCAAATAATGACATGTTTGGGTAGGACAGGGACCTTCAAAGAACCGATGCTTTTTTTCCAACTGATGAGTGCCTCGGCTGATAGGATTCCTTGCTGTTTCATTATGATTTCAAATTACAATTTTTTTTCTGATAAACTAAAACATGCTTGAGTTTCTAATTACCTTTAGGGCTATGATGGGCAAGATATTGGGCATTGGGTTACAGAGAACGGGAACTACTTCGCTCTATTTTGCACTCAAGGAACTTGGTGTGAAGGCAGCACCAAATGCGTTTCCCCTATTTTACAATCAAGATCATAAAATCATCAGAAATTATGATGCTTTTATGGACAATCCAGTCCCACTTCTTTATCAACAGATAGACCAACGAATACCTGAATGCAAATTCATTTTGACAACTAGATCTCAAGATAGTTGGCTTAAAAGTGTGCATTGGCTTTTTGAGAAAGAACTGAAAAGACTAAATCCCGAACATCAAAAAGTGGCTAATGAAATTCACCAGAGTTTCTATGGCACCCAGCTATTTGACAAAACCATATTTAGCTCTAAGTGGCAAGCCTATCACAGAGAAGTTTTACAGTATTTTGAAAATAGAGATAAAGATTTTCTAGTGCTTGATTTTGAAAGTAAAATTGAATGGGAACCATTGTGCCGGTTTTTACATAAAAGGATTCCTAAAAAACCATTTCCGCATAAGAACAGGGCTACCTGAAGTTTATCCTAAGAATTTTCTTAATAAACAAATAAACTAGGATTTCAATTGCCAAAACCAAATTAATAGCCCAACACAAACCCACCAACCCAAAATAATGAAATGCCCCATTATAAACCACCAAGGCCAGGACCAACATCGCTAAGCTTACGAAAAAGACCTCTTTATCATGGCTCGTCGCTATAAATCTAAACGCGTAAAATTGACGCAACATAAAAGGTACTACTCCTAGAATTAAAACCTTGAACAGTGCATTGGATTCCTCAAAGCCTTTGAATATCGAGGAGATTATTAAGTCTGATAATAGATAGCCTCCAATACTTAACATAATCATGGCATAGAAAAGGTATCTCACTCCTTTCATTTCTGATTGAAAAGACTTCCCGCCTTTGACCATCGAAGGAAAAAGTGCTCCATAAAATACCGCAGGCAATATTTTAATACCCTCGATGATTTTATTGGCGGCATTGAATATGCCGACATCTACATCAGTACTGGCAAATGATAAAGTGAGTACCCCTAATCTTTGAAACACCGTTGTAAGAATTATTGCCATTGAGATATAACCGCCAGCAAGAAAAATCTTGTTTAATTGCCTCCATGTAGGGAGAATAAGGAGCCAATTAATTGATGTGGTTATCCAAACAAAGTAACCGGCCAATAATACCGCGGCAATTCTGGCCACTAAAAGGATTAATATTAGGTTGAAAATACTTGGCGTTTTTGATAATAAAAATTGAATGC
>CAZHJO010000362.1:0-3669 GCA_964532755.1 uncultured Maribacter sp.
TTACCTCTGGTGAATTAATCACTGAAATGGGTGAGGCCAATAATGTAAATAATGTAAACTTTAGTACCAATATTGGTTTTGGGTTAAATTATAAATTCTCTCCGAAGGTGCAATTGAATATAGAACCTGTTTTTAAATATCAATTAAACACTTTTTCTGAGACTTCTGGTAACTTTCAACCTTTTACCATTGGTGTTTATAGCGGCCTTAATTTTAAGTTTTAAAAAAGTTGGTTAGGTAGGTCATTGTTGGTAGCAATGACTTTTAGAGCCCCAACGGACCCGTTGGGGCTTTATTTTATTACGATTGTGCCATTAATTCCTTATAGATGACATTTCTCACTTCTTCACGTAGGGTAGTTTTGTCCTCATCCTCTAATATCGCCGTTTCAAAAAAAGAATGCACTTTAGCCCGGATCAATCCAGGGCCTCCACTATAAAAAGTAAAGGAAAAACGTTTTTTATTGTCATAAAACGTCATGGGCACTACAGGAATGTTATGGGCTATCGCCATTTTAAAAGCCCCATCCTTAAAATCATCTAAAAAAACGTTTTCTTCAGGTACCCCTCCTTCTGGAAAAATGCATATACTTAATCCTTGGTCGATTCGTCGTTGCGCCCTGCGATATACACCAGTCCTGCTACGACTGTCGTCCCTATCTACCATGATACATACTCGTTTATAGAAATAGCCGAATAAAGGAATTTTCACTAATTCCTTTTTTCCAACAAAAACAAAAGGGTTTTTGCTAATGCGCAGCATCAACATAATATCGAGCATACTGGTATGATTGGCAACCAACATGTAGCTTTTGCCCCTAACCAATTTCTCTTCCCAAAATATTTTTTGTGGACAGCCCATACCTAACAAAATAGGTCTGGCCCATAAGTTTCTGGCCAACCAGAAAAATTGGGGATACCATTTTTCCGATAATGTTGAGATAACTAAAAATGGGAAGAAAAGTATTATTGGTAAAGTTACCAATACATAAAACCAAATGCGATATAAAATATGGCCAATATTTTGAGTTGCTTTTCGCATTGATCAAAAATAACAATTTGATGTTGTTATTTGCGATTTGTTTTACCTTTGTGCTTCTTTGAAACCAATTGAATGGCAAGAATACTTACAGGCATACAAAGCACAGGCGTTCCCCACTTAGGTAATATTTTGGGAGCTATTGCCCCGGCAATTAAAATGGCCCAAGATCCAAAAAACGAATCGTTTCTATTTATTGCGGATATGCATTCATTGACCCAGATAAAAAATGGGAATGAGTTAAGAAACAACACCTATGCTACTGCAGCTACCTGGCTAGCTTTTGGATTGGATATAGACAAAACAGTTTTTTATAGACAAAGTGATGTGCCACAAGTCACCGAACTAGCTTGGTACCTCAGCTGCTTTTTTCCTTATCAACGACTTACCCTTGCACATTCTTTTAAGGATAAGGCAGATAGACTGGAGGATGTGAATGCAGGTCTGTTCAATTACCCAATGCTCATGGCCGCTGATATTCTGTTATACGATGCGAATATAGTACCTGTGGGTAAAGACCAGTTACAGCATATAGAAATGACAAGGGATGTTGCTTCTCGGTTTCATGCCCAATTGGGAGATACTTTTATAGTACCGGAAGGTAAAGTACATGAAGGCACCATGTATGTTCCAGGGACTGACGGGCAGAAAATGAGCAAGAGCAAAGGAAACCTCATTAATATCTTTCAGGATGATAAAAAATTGCGGAAGCAACTAATGGGCATCAAGACGGACAGCACACCTATGGAAGATTCAAAAAACCCGGATACAGATACTGTATTTGCCCTTTACAAGATTCTTGCGAACCCTGGGCAAATTGCTGAAATGAGGTCTAATTACAAAGGTGGGAATTATGGGTATGGTCATGCAAAGCAAGCTTTGTTTGAGGTTATATTGGATAAATACAATCCTGCCCGGGAAAAATTCGATTATTATATGAACCATCTTGATGAAGTGGATGATGCCCTTGACATTGGCGCCAAAAAGGCTAGAAAAGTGGCCGATGAGGTTTTGGAAAGAGTACGAACAAAGGTTGGGTACTAATCCGTTGAGAACAGTATTTTTTGAAGAATAATAATGATTAAATCCTGATCAAGGATTACTTCCTGTATTTTATTTACCTGGAATCTGTCCGTTTTGCTAACCCATAACTTGCCGACCATTTTATTCCTAAAATGTTGTGTGGATGACTACTTAATTCCCAGTGAATCCAGGTTGATTTTTTGCGAAATATTAAAATAGGCCTACTGTTCGGGAAAATATATAAAAGTTAAAAACAAACCAATTGGTTGGTTATATTTTCAATTTAATACTGAATTATCCCTATTTCCCTCAGGTTTTAAGCGGTACTTTATCGATGAAATGCCGTTATAAGGTAGATACCGTACAAATTAGATCAAAAAACAAACTATTTGGTCTGTAATTTGTGGATTCCTGACTGCCCAGCAACGGCAATAAATTGGCTTATTCTATATTACTTCGAACAATTTTCCAGGGAGCGGTCGAATGACTCCTTTCAGTTCCATATTCAGGAGGGTTGAAGAGACTTTAAAGACCGGGAGCTTACAATCCAGGGCGATACTGTCCAATACTTGCTTGCCTTCTTTTTGTAAATAGGAGTAAATAGATTGCTCTACATCATCCAATTCTATAAACAACTGCTTTTGAATTTGCTTGGTTTCTTTTTGTTCCAATTCCCAATTCAAAAGATAAACTATGTCAGCAGCTGAGGTAACCATATGTGCCTTTTGCTGCTTTATCAGGCTATTGCACCCAGCACTATACTTGTCCTGCGCTCTACCAGGAACAGCAAAAACATCGCGATCATAACTACATGCGATATCGGCCGTAACGAGACTACCCCCTTTTTCAGCCGATTCCACAACAATTGTAGCTTCGCTCATACCCGCAATAATCCGGTTTCTTTTCAAAAAATTCTTCCTGTCCGGATTATTTGTACTCCAAAATTCAGTGATAAAACCTCCGTTTTTTTCAACATCCAAAACATACTTGGCATGAACCCTTGGATATATTTGGTTCAATCCATGTGCCAGACATCCAATGGTTTGTAAATTGTACTTGATGGCAGCTTTCTGAGCACATATATCAACACCATATGCAAAACCGCTTACGATTATGGGGTCAAGTGGTGCCAAATCCTCAATTAGCTTTTCACAAAAGTTGGTGCCGTAACTTGTAATACTTCGGGTACCAACAATACTTATTATTTTTCGGTCTTTAAGATCTATATTACCTTTATTGAATAAGATCAAAGGACCATCGACACAATGCTTTAAATACCTAGGGAAATCATTATCGGCAAAGTAGGAATATGCAATATCGTGGTCTTTTATAAACCGAAGTTCATTTTCGGCTGCTTCTTTGTGCTCTGCATCATGCAGACCTCTGATTGTATAGGTGCCAATGCCGTCGATTTTAAGCAGGTTCTGCAATTTATCGTCGAAAACTGCAGATGGGCTGCCACATTGGGTTATGAGCTTTTTTGCCGTAATATCGCCAATATTTGGAATATTTTGCAGTCTTAAAACCGCAATTAATTCATCTGTAGTCATTTATAATCAGTGCTTAGTTATCCACAAAATACATAAATTATAATGTTAATAAAAAGTC
>CAZHJO010000363.1:0-3646 GCA_964532755.1 uncultured Maribacter sp.
GGCTTCTTGCCGTGCCTGCATATCCTCCAACTCATTCTGTTCGTCTTCAGTAATCTCCCCATTACGCTTCTTTCGCATCAATCCGGAAAACATACTTCGATCCAGATTGTTCTCAGGTCTACCTGCAAAAGTTTCAGCAGGGTCTCCCATCAATTCGATGGCATTGATACCACAATCCAAAATATACTTTAAGGTAGCTTCGGCGCTTTGATCTTCCATGCTTCGAAAGGAATAGGTGATGACACCTATCTGTACGCCATTGATTATAGAATTTGGTTTTTTATAGAACTTCAATATCGAGGGTGCACCGAAAAGTGAAGGGCCAATCAAGGTTGAACCTGCGGCTAAGGTTAGGGTGTTTGCCAAAAATTTCCTTCTATCTGATTTTATGTAATTATTCATCTGTTGTTTTTTGAATGTTCCAAGACTATTGATTTTATTTCTTTCGACGAAAATCAATACACGATTATCGTAGGAAATTAATTAATTTCATACCCATTAACAAGCTTTACTATGACCAACAAGAACAGAACCTATTATTTCAGCACCTTGATTAAATTATTTCTTCTGTATACATGTATTGCGATTACCTTTTCATGTAAAGACAATGAAGAAAAATTGGCTGAGAATCCATCGGTACCTCCCAATGTTGTTCTGATATTTACCGATGATCAAGGGTATCAGGACGTAGGGGTGTTTGGGTCACCGGACATTGAGACCCCAAATCTGGACCAGATGGCCAATGATGGGGTGCAACTTACCAGTTATTATTCAGCACAGGCCGTTTGTTCTGCTTCCAGGGCTGGTATTTTAACAGGTTGTTACCCAAATCGCATTGGAATTCACAATGCTTTAGGCCCCGGAAACACCCATGGAATAAACAGTTCGGAAACGACTATGGCAGAAATGCTAAAAAACAACGGTTATAGAACAGCAATTTTTGGAAAATGGCACTTAGGACATCATCCTGAATTTATGCCAAACAGGCACGGATTCGATGAATATTTCGGAATTCCCTACTCCAATGATATGTGGCCCTATCATCCGCAACAAGGACCCATTTTCAATTTTCCCGATTTACCCTTATATGAAAATGAAACGGTCATTGATACCTTGACCGAACAATCACAATTGACCACACAAATCACTGAACGAAGCGTTGATTTTATCAATAGAAATAAGGAAGATCCTTTCTTTTTATATGTGCCGCATCCGCAACCCCATGTTCCACTATTTGTGTCGGACAAATTCAAAGGGAAATCCAAAAGAGGATTATATGGTGATGTAATCATGGAAATTGATTGGTCTGTAGGCCAGATTATCGATGCCTTAAAAAAGAACGGAATAGAAGATAATACCATTGTCATTTTTACTTCAGACAATGGACCATGGTTGTCGTATGGGAACCATGCAGGTAGTGCCTTGCCCCTTCGTGAAGGAAAAGGAACTGCTTGGGAAGGGGGCCAACGAGAGCCATTTATCATGAAATATCCCAATAAATTAATAGCAGGTAAGGTGGTAGATGTTCCTGTAATGGCGATTGATATGTTACCGACTATTGCCGAACTCACCAATTCTGAACTACCAGAACTTACTATTGATGGTAAAAATGTTTGGAAGGTTATTTCATCGAAAACTATGGAAAGTCCACAAAAGGCATATTTCTTTTATTATCGTGTAAACGAATTATTCGGTGTTCGTTACGGCAAATGGAAAATGTATTTTCCGCATCGTTATCGCACCATGGACGGGCAGGAACCCGGAAAGGATGGGCAGCCTGGAGATTACCAAATGATAGATATGGAGGAGATCGAGTTGTATGATGTTGTGAACGACATAAGCGAAACCAAAAATGTAGCTAATGAAAATCCGAAAGTAGTTGAGGAAATAAAACTACTGGCCAATGAAATGCGTTCTAGACTGGGGGATTCCTTATTGGAATTGGATGGATCTGAAACTAGGGAGCCTGGAAGGTTAAAAAAATAGATTTCCAAAATCGAAATTCAAATTCCAATTTGTGAAAGGTCCTTTTCAATTCAAACAATTTGCCATTCACCAAAACCACTGTGCCATGAAAATAGGTACAGACGGAGTATTACTAGGTGCTTGGTCATGCTTGAAAAAAAATCCCGAAACCATTTTGGATATTGGTGCGGGTACGGGTTTGCTGGCCTTGATGTTGGCCCAAAGAAGTGAAGCAGTAACTATAGACGCCTTGGAAATTGATGATTTGGCCCACGAACAATGTGTTGATAATTTTGAGGCATCCCCTTGGGGCGACCGCCTTTTTTGTTACCATGCTGGTTTGGATGAATTTATAGACGAAATTGAAGACCAGTATGATTTGATCGTTTCCAATCCGCCATTTTATACCGAGAAAGTTCCAAGTGGAAATGCGGCAAGGGATATCGCAAGGCAGAATCAATCACTGCCATTTGGTGAACTCATTGAAGGTGTTTCAAACTTGCTTTCACCCTCTGGTGTTTTTTCCACGATCATTCCGTACAAGGAAGAGATTCAAATGATAAGGTTAGCAGAACAGTCAGAGCTTTACCCTGAATATATAACAAGGGTAAAAGGCAATCCATCTACAGAAATCAAAAGAAGTTTGCTTCAGTTCTCATTCGATAAAAAGGGGATCTTGGAAGATGAATTGACCATCGAAACCGAAAGACATCGATACACCCCAGAATATGTTGCACTAACGAAGGAGTTTTATTTGAAAATGTAACGCTATTTTAACCTGATCATTGGTCGTGTCAAACAGGTAGGGCCACCACCTCCTTTAACACTGATTTCTTGCCCGCGATAGGTATAAACTTCGCACCCAGCTTTTTCGAGGGTAGCCTGGGTTTTAGGATTACCTTCAACCATTACGCATTTTCGAGGTCCCATGGCCAAAACATTACATCCCATACTTTCAAATTCATCATCGGGTACTTCAATCAATTCAAAGCCTAAATCCAATAAAAGGTTTCTAAATCGAATTGGCATCAATGGGGAATAAACAACGGCCAAGTCCTTATCAATAGGACTTAAAACCGACATTAAATGAAACACATCCCTAACTCCTTTGTAATGCGGTAAATCGGCTACTATCACCTTGATCCCTCTTGGGGAAATCAAGGCTTCCAACTGCCTAATCCCTTCTTCGTTGGTTCTATACGAATGACCCACGGCCAAGGTCTTTTCATTCAACCATGCCACATCACCCCCTTCCAGGGTTCCGGGGGCTTTAATTTGCCCTAAAACAGGAATATCATTGGTCTTGAATGTTCTAATCTGAGCCTCAGGCTCCAATTTTCTCCCTTCTTTTCCCATTGAACAGATGATCATTCCAAAATCTGTCGTGATAGAAGCATCTCTACAATATATAGAATCAATCTTTGTATTGGCATCAGGAGGAAAGTACTTTACTTCAATAGTGTTGCTTGAGAGTATTGTTTTAAAATTTTCATACTCCCTCAAACTTTCATCGAAATCGGGTTTAGACAAATAATTCAATTTTTGCCATTGTTCAGCGAGGACTTTATCTGAAACGAATCCGTCGAGGACAGATTTCAAATAAACTGATTCTAATTTTAAATATTCTGAATGGGCCGTCTGCATCGTTATTTTTTGCGTTTGTTCCATTGCATCAAGACAT
>CAZHJO010000364.1:0-3629 GCA_964532755.1 uncultured Maribacter sp.
AGTTCTACTGAAAATGGTGTGAAACAAGACCAGGTATTAACTGAAAGTTTTACCGGCACTTGGAATGTATCATATACACATAGGCCTTGGAAATTAAGTGTTGATTATACAGGAAACCTTTACGGGCCTATGCGATTGCCTTTACTTGGTTCATTAGACCCACGACAAGAGTATTCTTCTACTTGGAGTATTCAAAACATTCAATTCACCTATAAAGGTCTTGAACATTTTGAGGTTTATGGCGGAATAAAGAATCTACTGGACTGGACACCCAATCGTGGAAATCCGTTCATCATTGCAAGGGCTAATGATCCTTTTGACAAGAATGTAACTTTTAACAACACCGGTGATGTTGTTGCAACTACCGATAACCCATATGCATTGACCTTTGACCCTTCCTATGTTTATGGTCCAAACCAAGGAATGCGTAGTTTTTTTGGTATCCGATATCGATTTAATAAATAAGATCCAGCTAATCTGAAATAGCTATTTTTGAAATTGAAAACAGCATAAAATTCAGAATTGGAGATAACCCAAACACATTATGATTATATAATAATAGGTGCAGGCGCCTCGGGATTGATGCTTGCCAATGCTATTGGCAATGATCCTTATTTTCAAGGGAAAACCGTCTTGCTTTTAGATAGGGATCCCAAAAACACCAATGACCGCACTTGGTGTTTTTGGGAAAAAGGCACGGGACAGTTCGATACAATCCTTCATAAATCCTGGAACAGTATCTTCTTTGGTGGCCAAAAATTTTCTAAACAATTACCTATAACTCCATATACGTATAAACTCATCAGGGGTATTGACTTCTACCGATCTTTTATTGAAAAGATCAATTCATATTCCAATGTTGATTTTATTAGGGCTGAAGTTCTTCATATTGAAGAAGAGGAAGGTCATGTAAATATCAAAACGAATGTAAATACGTATACCTGTAGTCTGGTCTTCAATAGTATTTTGGACATTGAAAAGATCAAGGAACAGAAACAATACCCGGTCTTACAACAACATTTTTTGGGGTGGACGATTAAATCAAAGGAGGCCATTTTCAACGCCTCTATGGCAACTTTCATGGATTTTTCCATAGAACAGAACAACAATACCCGATTCATGTATGTATTGCCTTTTTCAAGCCATGAAGCTTTAGTGGAATACACCTTATTTTCTGAAAAACTTTTACCAGTAGTAGAGTATGAAAACGCAATCCGTGAATATCTTTCCCAAAAACTAGACTGTGGTGCTTTTGAGATTCTCGAAAAGGAAAAGGGCAGTATTCCTATGACCTGTTACAAATTCCAAGAGCAAAATACCAAAAGAATACAACATATCGGGACAGCCGGCGGATGGACCAAACCAAGTACAGGATATACATTCCACAATACTGCTAAAAAGACCAAAAGATTAGTCCAATTACTTAAAGAAGGCAAAACTATCACTACATTATCCAGTAAAAGGAAATTCTGGTTTTATGACCTGCTACTTTTGGATATTCTATTCAAACACAATAGCAAAGGGCAATACATTTTTGAAACACTGTTTAAAAAAAGGTCCCCACAATTGATTTTTAAATTCTTGGACGAGGAAACCAGTCTTTGGGAAGATCTAAAAATTATCTCTGGCTGCCCAAAAATGGATTTCATTAAGGCACTTTTCAATAGGATAGTATAAACCTGTATTTACTGGTCTTATAATCAAGTATAGCCCTCTTTCCATTATTGTGAGACTTTTCCGTGTTTTATTGGGATAAATAGAGGAAAACCGTTAAAACACACTATAACGTTTTAGTAAATTTCACATTTTATTATGATTCTATCAGATATTTATTATTTTAGGCCCTAATAACAACCTATAGAACCTATATTTTATGAATTACCTAACTAATTTTGGTAAGAAATGCGTGATTCGAAATCATGTTTTCTTAACGACGATTTTATTTTTTAGTGGATTTTTAATGGCATCAGTATATGCCCAGGATGTAATCATCACAGGTACCGTTACCGCTGCATCCGATGGCCAGCCCTTACCAGGGGTATCCATTGTTGATGTCAATGAACCCACTACAGGTGTGAATACCGATTTTGATGGAAATTATTCATTAACCGTATCCGATGGAAACACAAGTTTGCGATTCAGTTACATTGGTTTTACATCGACTGTGATGGCCGTTAACAACCAAACAATTATTAATGTAGCTATGCAAGAAGATGTGGCAAGTTTAGAGGAAGTAGTAGTTGTGGGTTATGGCACACAGAAAAAAGCTACGGTGACAGGTGCGGTAACCGCAGTCCAAGGAGCGG
Source organism: uncultured Maribacter sp. (assembly GCA_964532755.1). Taxonomy (GTDB): domain Bacteria; phylum Bacteroidota; class Bacteroidia; order Flavobacteriales; family Flavobacteriaceae; genus Maribacter_A. The sequence goes on from CAZHJO010000364.1 coordinate 2,307, forward strand.
TCTTGGAATCCTCCCCGGCAATAAGTGTTTCGAACTCCTTGGCTGGTCGTCTACCCGGTGTAGTAATTATACAGACCAGTGGGGAACCTGGAAATGATGAGTCTACCATAAGTATTAGGGGAACCAATACCTTGGGGAATAATGAGCCCTTGGTCGTTATAGATGGTATTCCCGATCGTGATGGAGGAATAGGACGACTGAATAGTATTGATATTGCGAACATCTCTGTACTTAAGGATGCTTCGGCCGCCATTTATGGGGCAAGGGCTGCTAATGGTGCGATCATTGTAACCACCAAACAGGGTAAGGCTGGTAAACCGACGATCACCTATGATGCCGATTTTGGTTTAAACCAACCGACCCGTATTCCAGAGCTGTCAAATTCCCTGGAGTATTTTAGTATTCGAAATGAGGATGCTATTTTCAATAGTAACATTCCTGCAGCCCAATGGGGCGATGCTTTGGCTGCTTTTGAATCTACAGGGAGTTATACGATACCCGGTAGTGGCGAAGTTGTAGGTGCTAATTTCCAACCTGATCAAGTAGCAGGTCATAGGGCCGGTACTGATCCATGGCTTTACCCTAATACTGATTGGTTCGGAGCTACCTTTAAGGATTGGGCAACCCAGAGTAGGCATAACATATCTATCAGTGGTGGAAGTGAAAAAATCAAATATTTTACTTCAATAGGGTATTCCGATCAGGACGCCTATTATAAAAATTCGGCCAACAGGTATCAACAGTACAATTTTAGGATCAATACCGATGTAAACCTAACCGATCACATTAGTGCGAAACTAGGGATGGCCTACAGAAAGGAAGATCGTAGGTTTCCGACCGAAGGGGCCGGTGCCATCTTTAGGATGTTGATGCGTGGAAAGCCCCATGAAGCGGCTATTTGGCCCAATGGGCTACCAGGACCGGATATTGAAAACGGGCAGCAACCGGTAGTGGTGACCACCAATGCCACGGGTTATGACAGACAACCAACAGACTATCTGCAATTCACGGGATCTGTGGATATCACGAATCCTTGGATCGACGGACTGAAGTTGACCCTATTGGCAGGTGTAGATCAAAGTCAAGAACGACGAAAAAAGTGGGACACCCCATGGGAGCTATTCTTCCTTGATAGGGACAACTATATTGCAACAGGCGTTCCAGTGCTCAATGGGGCAATCCGATCTAATTTTACGGATCCCAGATTATTACAGGAGTCTGCCAATTTCTTGAATACCAACTTAACAGCACTTTTAAATTATGACCGCGCTTTTGGGGATCATACGATCAATGTACTGGCGGGAGTTACCCGAGAAGTATTCC
>CAZHJO010000365.1:0-3627 GCA_964532755.1 uncultured Maribacter sp.
TCTTTTCGGCAATCACCTTTTTTTTCTTGGCAATTTTCTTTTTCTGGCGGATGACCTTGACCTTTTTATCCACTTCTTGGGCAATTTGCGCCTTTTTAACACGTGCCGCTTTCACTTCCTTGACCGATTTTTTCTTTCGTTTGCTATTCTCGGTCTCTACAATGCGTATCAATTCGGATACCAATACCCGTTTTCGTTTATCTTGAAAATACTTTTCAGCTGCTGTGTTCACCTTATTGCCCAAATAGATCATACGCTGGTTATGATCGTATAATTCCTGGTAATTCTCTAATTTGGACTTGATTTTTGAATTCAAGGTTTCCAGACGATGTGCCTCCTCTCTTGCTTTTAGCTCCTCTTTATGCAATTTAGAGCCTGTTTCAGCCATTTTGCTGCGTTCTTTTTGCAATTTGGCTATCGTGGCATCAAAACGTACTTTACTACGCTCAATCTTCTTCTTTGCTTTGTTGATCAGCGAGTAGGGAATCCCGTTTTTCTGCGCCACCTCAAACGTAAACGAACTCCCGGCCTGTCCCAATACTAATTGAAAGGTGGGCTCCAACGTTTTTGAGTTAAAAAGCATGTTGGCATTGGTACAGTGGGGCAATTCGTTCGCCAAGGCCTTTAAATTCGCGTAATGCGTAGTAATCACTCCATAGGCCTTTCGTTCGTAGAAAACCTCCAAAAAGGCCTCGGCCAAAGCTCCGCCCAATTCCGGATCACTACCTGTTCCAAATTCATCGATCAGGAACAAGGTGTTTTTATTGCACTTGCGCAGGAAACTATTCATGTTCTTGAGTCGATAACTATAAGTGCTCAAATGGTTTTCAATGGACTGGTTATCGCCAATATCCGTCAGTATTTTATCAAACAAACAGATGTTACTTCGCTCATGCACTGGGATCAAAAGTCCGCTTTGCAACATAAGCTGCAACAAACCTATAGTCTTCAAGGTAATGCTTTTACCACCTGCGTTGGGTCCTGATATGACGATAATGCGATTATCTGGACATAGCTCTATGGTCTGTGGATAGGTTTTTTCGCGTTTTATTTTATTGCTCAAATAGAGCAAAGGGTGATAGGCATCTTTTAAGACCAGCTTTCGTTCCTCGTTGATTCTAGGCAGTAGGGCATTCATTTCAGAGGCATATTTTGCCTTGGCAGCGGTAATATCAATATGTGCCAGGAAATCCTGATACTCCGACAAAAAAGGGGAGAAGGGCCGAATCCGATTTGTCAATTCGTTCAATATGCGCTGCATTTCCTCACGTTCATCAAATTCCAAATTATTGAGCTGCCTACTGTATTTAAGTGCGGTCTCGGGTTCAATATAAACGATACTTCCAGTCTTCGAAGAACCCATAACCGTACCTCTGACCTTTTTTCGATACATGGCCTTTACAGCCAAAACCCTACGGTTATCGACTACAGATTCCTTAATATCATCCAAATAGTCGGATGTCTTATAGGTATTCAAGGCCGCGGCGAAACTTTGATTGATCTTAACCTTCACTTGATTGATGTCATGGCGGATAGTGAACAACGTATCAGAAGCCCTATCCTTAATCTCGCCAAAACGGTCAATTACGGCATCAATATGCGTGGGAATCTCGATATTCAGTTGAATTTCTTCTGAAGCTTCAAACAAAAGCGGAAAGTATTCCTTGAACTTTTTGAAGAACTTCTTGTGCTCTGCAATAGTCTTACAAATAGCACCTATCCTTCTGAAACCAGTAATTTCAAGGGTTGTGTTTTCTATCTTCAGTAATTTTAAGTCACCATCGATCGTGTCGAATCCATGATTCGGTATGCGATTGTCACTGATCAGGGAAGACAGGTATTCAGAGGTCTGGCCCAAAATCCTATGAATGGACTCCGTTTCCACAAGTGGGGTAATCTCCAGGGCGCGTGCCTTTCCCAATCCGGTATTACAACGAACAGAAAGTTGTTCCAAAACCGTGTCGAACTCCAGATCTTGCAGTGTCTTACTATGTATCTTAGCCATTATCTTCAAATACTTGAATGCAAAGGTATGATTTAGGGTTGATATCCCTAATCATATCCGTACATCCTTGAAATGGATATTCATCAGATATATGGGATTAATAATTAAGTGATTACATACGAATAACCCCCATTTTAACGTTCTATACAAAATTTATCCCTGATGAAAAAAACCAACCAAATCTTATTTTACCTTTTTTCTGCTTTAGTTTTAGTAGGTTGTAGCGCTACTAACAATCTGACTATGAGCGCAGTAGAACCCGCTCCCATTACACTTTCAAAGGATGTGACCCGTATAGGCATCATTAACAGGAGTTTGCCTTCCGCAGGGAACAAAACTGCGGATAAGATTGATAAAATACTCTCTGCCGAAGGTCTTAATCTTGATAAACACGGCTCAGAGGCCGCTGTTCTTGCCTTAAAAGACCAACTAGCACAGAACGAAGCGATTGAACAAATCATAATTATCGATGACCTGGCCGATTTGAGAAAGGGGCTTAGCGTTTTCCCATCGACATTGCCATGGAGCGAAATCGAAACCCTTTGTGAAGAATATAAGGTCGATGCCATATTCTCTTTGGCCTTTTACGATACGGATACCAAAGTATCCTATAAGGCCACCATGATGGAAATACCCAATGATCTTGGGGTAAAAGTATCAGTCCCTGCCCATGAACTTACCTTGAATACCCTGATAGAGAACGGTTGGCGTGTTTATGACCCTTATAACCGTCGAATCGCTGATGAATTGGCTTTTAGTGATCATGTGATCGCAACGGGTAATGGAATCAATCCAATAAAGGCCTATGAAGCCATTATAGGCAGGAAAGAGGCAATATTGCACCAAAGTAAATATATGGGAATGGATTATGCCAGACGTCTTTTACCGTATAAACACCGTGTAAGGCGTGACTATTTTGTTCGTGGTACGGACAATTTCAAAATCGCACAACGAAGGGCACAGGCCGGGGATTGGGAAGGTGCAGCTGATCTATGGCATCAGGAAACTACGCATCGAGATCCAAAAATTGCCGGAAGGGCCTGTTTTAATATGGCCATAAGCAATGAAATCAATGGTGATTTGGATAAAGCCATGCAGTGGGCCTCTAGGTCATACACGGATTATAACAATAATTATGCTTTGGGCTACTTGAACACCTTAAAATACCGAGCAAGGCAGAAAGAAGTATTGAATCGGCAATTATCGAAATAACAATGCGCCGCTAATTCAGACATTATGAATAAAAAACACCCATATGCAATCGTGGCATTTTTTGGCCTTTCAGTACTACTTTGCAGTTGCAATGCTACAAAGCAACATACGCTGAGTACATTGGAGCCTGCTTATGTAGACCTGGCGACAACGATTACCAAGATTGGGATAATTAACGAAAGTAGTACATCACAGAAAAGTGAATATAACACGCGTATTGAACAGATTCTTTCCGCAAAGGACCATCAATTGCAACAAGACGGAATCGATGCCGCCATTGCCGGTTTATTCGATGAATTGTTAAAAGACCAACGCTTTGATACCGTTCAAATGATCCATACGAAACTCAACAATAGTAGGGGCTTGGGTGCTTCCGCGGAAACCATTGCTTGGAGTGCCATAAAGGATAT
>CAZHJO010000366.1:0-3622 GCA_964532755.1 uncultured Maribacter sp.
CTAGATTGGAATGGCCTACCATACCAAAAACTTTGGTCACTCCCCAATTGATCATAGTTTCGACCATGATGTCCGATATTGTATTTTCGTGTTTCTTTTCCGCTTCTATACCAACATAAATGGCATCGCCTTCCACTTTTGTCGGAAAAGTTTCTACACCATCAGCAAAACCACCAGGGGGAATACCTGTACACGGATCAAAATCCCATCCGTGCCAAGGGCATCGCAAAAGTCCATTTTCAATGGATCCTTCGCCCAAAGGCCCTCCTTGATGAGGGCATTTATTATCCAGGGCAGAATATTTATTCTTGAAATGCGTGAGACAAATACCTTTATGATTAGCAGTAACGGTCATGATCCTCCCTTCTTGGAGTTGGGATTTATTCTCAAGTACTTTGTGCCAAATGACCTTCTTCTTCATGGTCGTTGTTGATTAGTTGATTGATTACTCTTTAACGTTTATGTTCAGGGCTGTCGAATCCTGCTCTACATCCAGCCTGCCATTCATCAGGTTGGTTGCCATGCGCAGGAATGCCATCATTATCTTTCAGCATACGTGCTAGGTGAAGACAGTTCCAAACAAGGAAAGTCGTGTTTCTATTGGTAAAGTCATTTTCGGGACCACCAGACCCTTCATCTCGATATGATGGTCCAGGACCTGCTTCGCCCATCCAACCTGCATCGGCCTGTGGTGGAACAGTGTAACCTATATGCGATAAGGAGAAAAGAATATTCATGGCACAATGCTTAACACCATCTTCATTTCCAGTGATTAAAGTAGCACCTACTTTACCATAATCCCGATATTGACCTTTTTCATTGAATTTATGCGTGTATCCATACATGCGTTCTAATGCTCTATTACAAACAGAGGATTTTTCACCCAACCATACCGAAGTACACACAATCAAAATATCACAAGCATCAATTTCTTTTTGGATCAAAGGCCAGTCATCTTTATCCCATTCCGGTGTTTTTGACATATCCATCCCAAGCCCTGCTGGTATATCATAATCCACAGGTCGGATAATCTTGGTTGCTACGCCATTGGCTTCGAAAATCCTTTGGGCAACATGAATTAGGCCTTCGGTATGGGATAAAACTGGAGTTCTATTCAATGTACAATTGAGGAATAGCACTTTTAAGTCATCATATTTGGACGGTGCATTTGAACACTGGTGTTCGGTCATTTTACTTAGTTGTTCTGACATAGTTGATTTTTAAAAATTGATATTGAATTTGTGTTATAGAATTGAATAGCTTGAATGGTAAAGACAATAAATAACATATGTTTATTTTTTATAAATCATCCTGCAAGTAGGACATTCCGAGCCGTGTACAGCACTTTTAAGTTTAATTCCATTTAAATGGGTTACTACAAAGTCTTGAATAAAGGCATGTTTACTTTCCTTATTGTTCACATTGATTTGGATATCCTTGTATTTTTCTCGTATCACATTTCCATATTCCTGATGTCCCCAACAATTCGGACAAACACCAATAGGGGCATTTTCAAATTCATCAGCAGGGTTTTTTCTAAATAGACGATTTAAGGGATTTCTCATAATTATTTTTTTTTGGAAATAAACTTCGAGTTGTAATCTATAAGTCGATCCTTTCTTAAATTACTTAAAATATTACTAACCGTTTGTCTAGAAGTATTGGTGAGGTTTGCGATTTCCTTATGGGACAGCAGGTTTTTTGCAACAACCCTATCGTTTATCTCTTCACCAAATTCATGTATATAATCTGTAATGAACTCTTTTATGCGGGTCGCGCTGTCTTTATATAATAAATCCTGGAGTCTACGTTCCAATTTCTTGATCCGAATTCCGTAGAGCTTGAGAATCCCGTTTTTTAATGAGTCGTGTTTTTCCATAAGCGCTTCCATTTGATGGGCTTCGATATAGCAGATGATGCAATCTTCTAATGCAATTGCGGTTTCCTCAGCGCTGGCTTCTTTATCATATATCGAGAGTTCGCCAAAAAGGTTTCCTTTTTTGACGATGAACTTTGTAGTATCACTGGTCAAATCAGAAATTTTAACTGTTCCCTTTTTAAGAAAAAAAATGCGCTTTTTATCCTTTATATGGTGTTCAATGGCTTTTCCTTTCTCAATATGCTCCATTTCGAGCATTTCACACATCTGCATCATCGCCGGTTTTCCCAATTTCCGGAACAAATCAAAACCTTCTAGAAACCAGTATTTTGTAAGTGTGTTCATCAGTACTAAATAGATTTGTACTAATGTACTGATAATTAGTTTTTCGTGTAAGAAGTGATTTTTAAGAAGTTACTTCAGACGACTAGTACATAAAATGTTTTGGAATGACCTAGGCCAATTTTTTAGTTACAATTGATTTGATAATCATAGGGGCATGAATACGCGAATTTTCGATAAACCATTTATGGGTTTCCATTCCCCCACAGATTACACCTGCCAAATAGAGTCCATCTATATTGGTTTCCATAGTTTCCTTATTGTACTGTGGAAGTCTTTTATCATCATCCGATAATTCTATTCCAAGCTTTTCCAGAAATGCAAAATTGGGTTTGTATCCTGTCAAGGCCAGAACAAAATCATTTTCAAGTTCAATTGTACCTTTGGCAGTGTCCACTACTATTTTCGAAGGATGGATCTCTTTGACATTAGCGTTGAAATATGCTTTAATACTACCTTCTTTTATACGATTTATGATATCTGGCCGTACCCAATATTTAACACGTCTCCCAACTTCAGGTTCCCGAATGATAAGCGTTACTTCTGCACCTTTTCGGTAGCATTCCAGAGCAGCATCCACAGCAGAATTGCTACCTCCGATGACGGCCAACTTTTGACTAGCGTAAAAATGTGGGTCTTTGTAATAATGTGAGACTTTATCCAATTCCTCCCCTGGGACATCGATTAAGTTTGGCAAATCGTAGAATCCGGTAGCAATAATTACATTGTTGGTTTTATACTGTTTTTTGTCGGTAATCACATTAAAAACATCTTGGTCTTTTTGAACATCTTCTACCTTCTCAAAAAGATTTATATTCAAATCATTACTGGTAACAATCCTACGATAGTATTCCAATGCTTCATTTCGTTTGGGTTTGGCCTCTTTACTAATAAAGGGAATATTATCTATCTCCAACAAATCTGAAGATGAGAAGAATTGCATATTTATCGGATAGTTGAAAAGCGAGTTGACAATGGGACCTTTCTCAATAATCACATAGGTAATGCCATTTTTTTTGGCCTCCAATCCACAAGCGATTCCAATAGGTCCGCCACCAACAATGACAATGTCAAATTGATTCATTATCCTGCAATCTTTTTTAATTCCTGAATGGTTTCTGTAGGGTTCTTACTTTTGAAGACAAAACTACCAGCTACTAAAACATCTGCTCCCGCCTCAACCAATGCTTTTGCATTTGTTGAAGTTACGCCACCATCAATTTCTATCAACGTACTTGCCCGCTTATTGTTGATCAATTCTTTAAGTGATCTTACTTTATCGTAGGTGTTTTCAATAAAAGACTGCCCGCCGAATCCAGGGTTGACACTCATCAAACAAACCAAATCAATTTCTTTTATAGTATCTTCCAATAAACTAATATTCGTGTGGGGATTAATCGC
>CAZHJO010000367.1:0-3616 GCA_964532755.1 uncultured Maribacter sp.
GGTTCACTAACAAAGAAAATTATTTTACATAGGCTACCTTTGAAATCGCAGAGAACTTATTACTTTTATATCAACAACAAGAATATGTCAGAGTCTATTTTAGCATTGAAGGATGTAGCTGTTTTCCAAAAGGAAAGTATGGTGTTGAATGCTGTTAGTCTAGACATTAAAAAGGGCGAATTCGTTTATTTGATCGGGAAGACCGGTAGCGGTAAAAGTAGTTTTATGAAGACGCTTTACGGTGATTTACCGTTACAACAAGGAGAAGGTTCTATAGTAGGGTTCGACTTAAAGATACTGAGGGAAAAGGATATTCCTTTTTTAAGGCGAAAACTGGGAATTGTCTTCCAGGATTTTAAATTACTCCCAGATCGGAACATAAACAACAACCTGCAGTTTGTTCTCAAAGCCACTGGATGGAAAGATCAGAGCAAGATGAACGCACAGATTACCGATGTGCTCGATAAAGTGGGTATGAAAACCAAAGGTTTCAAATTTCCACATGAGCTTTCGGGAGGTGAACAACAAAGAATAGCGATTGCCAGGGCACTTCTCAACGACCCAGAACTCATTTTGGCCGATGAACCCACCGGTAATCTTGATCCACAAACCAGTGTTGAGGTAATGAAAGTTCTTCAGGAGATAAACCAATCGGGAAGGACCATTCTAATGGCTACCCATGATTACGCCTTGATCTTAAAATATCCCTCCAAGACCCTGAAATGTGATGGCAGCAAGGTATTTGAAGTAGTTCAAAAGGCGGTTTAGGTACTGTCTGGCTACCAATTTTGATATTAAAAATCCCTAGGGTTTTTTCCTATTTCATTTAAATACCGTTTTAGAAGTGGCAGTCAACTGATATGCCCTTGGAGGAGCGATTTTATTTGCATTCCTTTTTGGGTTGATTATAAGAATACCAGTACCGCGACCTATTTGCCTTATCAGAAATGATGAAAGCCGATCAATACACTTTAACCTCCTCCAATTGTTCTTTATACCTATCATAATTCTCAAGCGAATCCAATTCAGCCAAATCCCCATTATTTTCAACCCAGATTCTAAGTTTATCGGTTCCGTTAATAATATCTATGGGCATTTGGGTATAATTATATTCATATGGAGGTTTTTTCCATTTAAAATCCTCGCCCAAATAATGGTACAATTCCCTCATGATTAACTGACCAGCTTTCCATGACCTGAAATTAACTGTATCAGTAATATGCAGTTGTAAACCTCCACAAACAGTATTTGCATGTTTCTGAAATGTCGGCAAAAAAGTAATAGGTCTAAATGCAACGCCTTTTAATTTTTCCTTTTTCAAAACACTTTTTAAATGGTCCTCATAAAATGCAAAGGGTTCAATCCCTGGATGACCAACAATTTCCAAAGATTGTGTTGTTCCCCTGCCCTCACTTAATTCAGTACCTTCAAACAACACCATAGCGGGAAAGGTGTACGCACTTTCCATTCTCGAAAGATTAGGGGATGGTAACAACCAAGGCAGTTTTGTATCCTTGAAAAACATACCGCGTTCCCAATTTTTCATTTTTATCACACTATACGCAATTCCTTTTTCCGCCCAAAAAGCCTGATGCATCAAACCAACCTCACCGATTGTCATACCATGGCGAACGGGAATTGCATGTAGTCCTATAAAAGAGGAGTATTCAGGATCAAGAATGTTGCCCTCTAAAGTAGATCCATTCAACGGGTTGGGTCTATCCAATACTACGACCTCTATGTTCTTATCAATACATTTGTCCAACAAAAGGGTCAATGTATAGATGTAGGTATACATGCGACATCCAACATCTTGCAGATCTACAAACAAATGATCAATATCGGCCAGCATTTCATTGGTTGGAACCCTTGTTTCAGAGTAGAGTGAATATACGGGTATTTTAAAGTAAGGATGCATAAAATGATCCGTCTCGATCATGTTATCTTGTGCATCTGTGGAGAAACCGTGTTGCGGACCAAACAGTTTTATAAATCGAGGACCAAAGAGCTCTTTGAACTTTATCGCGGCATGTACATAATTGGCATCAATTGAAGCATTATTACATAAAAGTGCAACATTACCCTTAAACTTTTGTTGTACGATTGAATCGTTAATCAACACTTGCAGACCTGTAGCTACCCTAATCATTAGTAATACGCTTTAATAAACATTTAAACACAAAATCGTGGGCAATTTCAATTGCCAATGCTATAAAAGTAAGCTTAAACCATTTTATATGCTATTTAAAAATTGTGCTGTTGATCGGACTTATTGCCAATAAATCACGACCCTGGTATCCTGCCATATTTTATACACGAACACCTATACTATATTCAAGTGAATTCATAAGATTTCAACCGATACTATTTAGAACTATAACTTTAAGTATCATTTAAAAGTTACACTACAATTTGAATATAAGGGTTTAAATATGTTACTTAGAAATTATGATACATAAAAAGCAGAAATCGCAGCCCGCTAAAAAGGCGAATCCATTCATCGGTTTATTATTGTTCCTTATCTCAATTATATTGATGCTTTTAACAGGACCTTTAGGTCTCATATACGGATTTATCCATTCCCTTTTTACAAGAGGGTTTACGGGCATTGGAGAATTTTTATTAAAAATAGCCATATCCGTAGACCAATTGGGCAATGTGATCATGCAACACTTGCTGAATTTGCTTTGGGTCAAAAAAGGAGGCTATAAATTCGGGAATCGCGATGAAACGATTTCAAGTGCCTTGGGTAAGAACAAAAAAAACAATACGTTGACTGGTTTTGGAAAAGCTATCGATAAGATCTTGGACATTATTGATGCGGACCATTCTTTAAATTCCATTGATTATTACGTTGAACCTGAGGATTAACCAGCAATTTAACAGCTAAGAACAGGATTACTGATTCTTTTTGCTATTTTCGCTTTAGGGACTGTTTTGAAATGTATGGTTAAAATTTTTATAGATCATTTTTGAAGTAGAATACGGCAAAATTTTCAAGGATAGCAGTGCTATCATTTAAAATTTAAACGAAATTATGCGCAAAAAGGGGCATAAAAAAGTAATTGATACATTCCAAAACAGTCTCTTATAATTTAAAAAACAACAATGGTAGTTCTTGGTATTGATATTGGAGGTTCTGGAATAAAGGGAGCATTGGTAAACTCACTCACAGGAGAATTGTTGACAGAACGTCACCGAATTCCCACGCCACCCTCAAGAAAACCAAAAGAAATGGCCAAGGTGGTGGCCGAATTGGTAAAGCATTTTGACCATAAAGGACCTGTAGGAGTTGGATTTCCGACAGTAATTAAACATGGAATCTGCAAATCGCCAGGTAACCTTCACAAAAAATGGATGAATGTTAATGTGCACGAATTGTTCAGCGAAGTTACTGGTTTACCGGTTACGGTCATTAATGATGCCGATGCTGCTGGATATGCCGCAATGAATTATGGCATTGGAAAAGGAAAGGATGGTTTTGTGTTAATGATAACCATAGGTACAGGTTTAGGTAGTGGCGCTTTTTTGGATGGAGAGTTGATTCCCAATATGGAACTTGGTCAAATTCCGTACAAAAAATACAAAAAGATCGAGCATTGGGCTGCCGCCTCCG
>CAZHJO010000368.1:0-3604 GCA_964532755.1 uncultured Maribacter sp.
AACGAAAATATAATATTTTATCTTTGAAGACCTTATAAAACTTGAAAATGATAGTAAAAGAAGTTACAGCCGTATTAGAAGAATTGGCTCCTTTGGCCTATGCTGAGGATTTTGATAATGTTGGACTTTTGGTAGGTAGTTATACTCAAGAGGTTTCTGGGATCTTGGTCACCTTGGATACATTGGAAAATGTGGTTGATGAGGCCATCGTTAATAAGTGCAATCTCATAATTAGCTTTCATCCGATCATATTCAGTGGACTAAAGAGAATTACAGGTTCTTCTTATGTTGAACGAGTGGTGATTAAAGCCATCCAAAATAATGTCGCTATATATAGCATGCATACGGCACTGGATAATTCCAGTGAAGGTGTCAATGCCAAAATATGTGAGGTACTGGATATTTTAAATCCCAAAATCCTGATACCACAAAAAAACACCATTAAAAAATTGACGACTTATGCGCCAATACATGAATCTGAACAGCTAACAAATACTCTTTTTGAAGCTGGCGCAGGTACCATTGGGAATTATAGCAATTGTAGTTTCACTAATCAAGGTATAGGCTCTTTTAAAGCAGATAAGCACGCAAAACCAACCATAGGAACAATTGGCGAAACCCATTTTGAAAAAGAAGCACAGATTAATATTACATTTTCTGCAGGCGTTGAAAAAGAAGTGATGCAAGCGCTTTTTAAGAACCATCCTTACGAAGAAGTGGCTTATGAAGTTATAACGCTTGAAAATGCCAATCAAGATATTGGCATGGGTATGGTTGGCGCATTGAAAAAACCAATGGGTGAAACTGCCTTTTTGAAATTAGTACAGCAAAAAATGAAGGCATCAGGTATTCGACATTCTAAATTATTAAATAAGAATATCGAAAAGGTTGCTGTTTTAGGAGGAAGTGGGGCATTTGCGATACAAGCTGCGAAAGCCGCTGGTGCAGACATATTCATAACAGCGGATGTTAAATACCATCAGTTTTATGAAGCTGACGATAAAATAGTTATAGCTGATATTGGACACTTCGAAACAGAACAGTTTACAAAAAATCTTTTAGTTGATTATCTTACAAAAAAAATTCCTAATTTTGCAATCCGTTTATCGGAAAGTATAACGAATCCAATCAAGTATTTATAAGTATGGCAAAAAAGGCAGAAGCGACCGTTGAAGAAAAGTTAAGGGCATTGTATGATTTGCAATTAATTGATTCAAGGGTAGACGAAATACGTAATGTTAGAGGTGAATTACCATTAGAAGTCGAGGATCTTGAAGATGATGTATTGGGTCTTAAAACCAGATTGGACAAATTAAAAACCGATGTTGAGACCATTAACTTCGAAATCACCGCAAAAAAGAATTTGATAGAAGAGTCAAAAGGCTTAATTAAAAAATATACCGAACAGCAAAAAAATGTTCGTAATAGTAGGGAGTTCAACTCCATCAGCAAGGAATTGGAGTTCCAAGAACTTGAGATACAGCTTGCTGAGAAAAATATTAAAGAGTTTAAGGCACAAATAGAGCAAAAGAAAGAAGTAATTTCTGAAACTAAGGAAAGATTAAGTGAAAGGGAATCTCACCTAAAACACAAGAAAAGTGAGTTGAATGCTATTTTAGCCGAGACCGAAAAAGAAGAAAAAGCACTTTTGAACAAATCGACCGAATACCAGGAACAAATTGAGGAGCGTCTCGTAAAGGCCTATACAAGAATTAGAAGCAATGTAAAAAACGGTCTTGCCGTTGTTCCGGTTGAAAGAGGTGCTTCAGGAGGATCCTTTTTTACGATTCCACCTCAAGTGCAGGTTGAGATTGCATCACGCAAGAAGATCATCACCGATGAACATAGTGGTAGAATATTGGTCGATCCTGCATTGGCAGAAGAAGAACAGGATAAAATGGAGAAAATGTTCGCTAAGATTTAGAGAATAAAACTAACTCATTAAAAAGCCATCTAAATAGATGGCTTTTTATGTATTTTAAGGATTTACAACTATGATTTAAATGCATTACCTCAAGACCTTATTACTTATTATAGCATTTATTAACTCCACACTAATATGGACGCAAGATCTTGAGCCATTTAAATGGGAAAAACGTATTTTACTCCTCAAGGGCATGCATTTTGAATCAGATGCGTTACAGATGCAGCTAACTCAGCTACAATCAAGTCCTAAAAAATTACTGGAGAGGGAATTGGTGATATTTATAATAACCGATCAAGCTGTTTACGACACCTCAAGAACAAATACCAACCTAAATTCATTGCAGATAGCGAAAAAATATGGATTGGCAGATTTTCAGGGACTTTTACTTATTGGAAAGGATGGTGGTATAAAGTTAAAAGAAAGTTTTGTTGTAAATCCTGAATCGATTTTCAATTTGATAGACAGTATGCCTATGCGACAGGATGAAATGAAATCCTCCCAAAAATACTAGAGCAAACTTAATATCCTCTGCTCTACTTCTTCACTGTCCCATTTTTGTTCAATATCGGAAAGCGCCATCACCTCTTTCATGATTTCTTCCTGATTGTCGCCAATTGCCAGAGCCTCTGCATAAGGCCTATAGGAAAAGGTTACCCTAGAATATAGAGGAATCCATTTTTCGGGGTGCTTTGAGGCAAATCTTTTTTCTATTCTCTTTTGTAACAAAAACTTCGGATCGGCCGTTTTGCTGCTCATCTCAACAAAATTGCGATAACTTAGTTCTGCAATCGCATCTGCATTGGGTTTACGCTGTTCTTGATATTGTTGAAATATGCTTTCCCAATCATCACCCTGTTTTTTGATAATCTCGTTGAGCACATATATGTCTTCAAAACCCGCGTTCATTCCCTGCCCGTAAAAAGGCACAATAGCATGTGCAGAATCACCGACCAATGCTACTTTGTCCCAGTACGTCCAAGGATAACACTTCATGGTTACCATCGCACTGGTAGGGTTCTTGAAAAAATCTTCCGCTAAATCTTCGATCAGGTGATCTACATTGGGAAAATGAATAGCAAAAAAGCTTTTTGCCTGTTCCTTTGTTTTGATACTTTCAAAAGAATTTTCTCCTTCAAAAGGCATAAATAGGGTACATGTGAAACTGCCATCAATATTGGGCATAGCAATGAACATGAACCGTTCACGTGGCCAAATATGAAAGGAACTGGCATCTAACTTATGACTGTTGTCCGCATTAGCAGGAATAGTCAACTCCTTATAACCAACATCCAAGAAGTCCTGGGAATAATCAAACCGACTTCGGCGTTGCATCTTATGCCTAATTCTAGAAAATGCCCCATCACAACCAAAAATCAAATCATAAGCATACTCCTTCCACTCTCCTTTTTCAGATTCACCAGTTTGTAATTTAGCTGCAGGCAGATCAACATCCCACACCTTCTCTTCGAACTTAAAATCAACCCCGGCTTCCTCGGCTAGGTCGATCATTTTTCGGTTCAATACACCTCGTGATATTGACCAAATAGCCTCGCCTTCCTTTCCATATTTTTGATAATACACGGGTTTTCCAATAACGTGCAAGGCCCGTTTATCTAAGGGTATGGCTATTTTTTTAATCACTTCCTCTATTCCAATTTCAGCCAAAGCCCTCCACCC
>CAZHJO010000369.1:0-3604 GCA_964532755.1 uncultured Maribacter sp.
GTTCTAGGTTAATTATTAATAATTGATCACTTCGAACTCCGACCTCCTATTTAATTTATGCTTCGATTCGGAACAAGGCGTTGAATCATTACATTCATTGGTTAAATGTGCTTCACCATGTGCTACGGTGGCCAATCTATTAGGATCTATTCCTTGCGAAACTAAATACTCCTTGGTTTTCGCTACTCTGCGCTCCGAAAGCCATACATTATATTCCGAAGTCCCTCTTGAATCGGTATGAGAGCCAACCTTTAAATTTACCGATGGATTATCTTGCAGAATCATGGCCAGATTATCCAATAAGGATTTATATGGCTTATTTAAATAAGATGAATCAAAATCAAAATACACATATCCTAATGCATCAATGGCTTCTATTATTTTTTGTTTCCGTAGGTTTTCCGCATCAAGATTGGCTTTTTCAATGGCCGCCAATCGCGCCTTTTCTTTTTCGTCTGCCAATCTTTTCGCCATAGCAGCTTCATCAATTCCTCTTTGTACATTAGACAAGGAATCAGCAACTCTTTGCTTTTCTTTTGCTAGAGCATCAATCAGCGCTAGTTTTTCTTCTCCTTTTTTTGAAAGGCCTTTTTCTATTCCAAATCTATAAACAACTCCCGCTGAATGCTGTAATTGCTTTGTTGACCCCTCTTTAAGACCCCATTTTCCCATGGTGTTGAAATTAGCACCCCATCGGTCATTGAACCAAGTGTTGAAACCAAAACCTGCATTGGCCGTAGACCTACCTATATTACCAATAGAACTATAGCCAGCACCAGCATGGAGATATGGGTCGAACCAACCGGTCTCACCAATCAATTTATTTAAGTCATAGCTGATCTTACCATCAATGGCAAAGTATTCTCGCGGCGCAGTATTCAGTGCTCCATCAACGATCTTACCAACCTTATATTTATTATAGGTACCTATAGCTTCTATCCCTAATCCATTTTTAAAAAATCTTCCAATACTGATCCTGGATGGATATGGTACCGCGTTCCAGGTATCCTTAATGTCCAAAAATGTTTCACCAAACGGAGTAGCCGTATCATCAACGATATTAAAGCCGAGTCCTAAGACCCATGAACTTTGGACAATACTATCTTTTGAAGTAAGCTGTAAATCTTCCTGGGAGTAAATCGGAGTAGTGGCAAGCACTAGCATTGCCAATACACATAGCGTACAATTTTTCATAGGTATAAAATTTGGGACTACAAGACTATAAAAATAATAAGGACTTTAAAGTAAAGCAATTAAGTACTTTAAAGGGCAATTATATTCGATACATTGCTTAAAATGAGTTAAACAAGAAAGATTATTGCTCTTTTTTAAATATGACTTCCTTTTGTGTAAGGGGCATTTTATAAACGCAAAAAGGACTGATAAGAGCTGAAGATGACTCACTTTTTTCCAATTTTTCGATAGCAGTACTTATGATCACCTCTCTTTCATTTTCTTCGGCAACCGATAACAATGTAAAAGCACCACTTGTTTGCTCACCACTACAATGAACCAAGATCATTTCTTTGGTAAAATCAATCTCTGGAATTGCAAGCCCAGGCTTTCGGGTCCTATTTATTTTGGAGAAAAAACTTTTTAAGGTCTTGACATCTTTGATAATAATAGTTTCTTCAATATCAGAACCAGTATAATTATCCTGTAAAACCAAGATGAGTTTTTCATCACTTTGATTCATGTTATTTTTATCCTTCATTACCGCTTTCTTCTGACCATTGCAGGACAGGATAAGGGCAAAAATAAACAGTGATAAATATCTCATCTTAACTAAAAGTTTTTTTTAATCTGGTGTTGTATGCCTTTAAATAAAGGGTTTCGTACAACGGAAGTACATTCAGAATATCAAACTTTTGTGCAACCTTCCAAGCATTTTCCTTGAATTCCGTCAAAGTTTCATCATCCCTAAGGATTTTCAGTCCATTATTCGCCATTTCTTCAACATTGCCTACGTCACTTAAGAATCCTGTTACGCCATGTATATTGACTTCCGGTATACCTCCTGCGTTACTGGAAATTACAGGAACCCTATTTATCATTGCCTCCAAAGCCGCTAATCCAAAACTTTCAGATTTAGACGGTAATAAGAATAGGTCTGAAAAACAGAGGATCCTATCAATTTCATTACTATTTCCTAGAAAATGTACCTTATCCATGATCCCTAATTGATCGCAAAGAAACTCGGCATTCTCTTTCTCGGGACCCTCGCCTACCATGACCAATTTAGCTGGTACCTGCTGTTGAATTTTATTGAAAATATGAATGACATCCGGAATGTGCTTAACGACCCTAAAATTACTGATATGGGTAATAATGCGCTCATGGTCTTCCGCCATTATTGACCTTTGGCAATCGGTAAACGAAGTACTATACTTTTTTCTATCAATAAAGTTTGGCACAACTTCAATCTCCTTGCTAATATCAAAAAATTCAAGTGTTCGCTGCTTTAAATTTTCTGAAACCGATGTGACAACATCAGATTGATTAATACTGAAGTTTACAGCAGTCTTATAAAAGGGATGTTTGCCAACTAAGGTAATATCTGTACCGTGCAGCGTTGTAATCATTGGTAAATGAATACCTTCCTCCTCTAGCATTTTCTTTGCCATATAACCCGCATAGGCATGTGGAATGGCATAATGAACATGTAGCAAATCTATCCCAAACATCTTAACGGTATCGACCAATTTACTAGATAAGGCCAATTCATAAGGTTGATAATGGAATAAAGGATATTCCGGTACATGAACCTCATGAAAATGCACTCTATGGCTTAAAAGGTCTAATCGCACTGGTTGGCGATAGGTTACAAAATGAACCTCATGGCCCCTATCCGCCAAGGCAATACCTAATTCAGTGGCCACAACACCACTACCTCCAAAAGTTGGGTAACAAACAATCGCTATCTTCATTGTCCAAATTTAGTCAAATCGTATGGTTTGTCGATATACCAGTGTTTTATTTACGAAAAGTTTAAGAGGTTGGCAGTTTCATCTGAATAAATTCTGTGAATTCGATCAAGCAGCGTTTCAAGTGGTACCGGGACGAATATAAAACTCCGAAATTTTGGTTTTTGGAATTTGTACCTTAATTAACGATAGCGTCGTAAATAGCGCGCTGAATTCTTGTTCTTAGGGCAGATTTTACTAAAAGTGTATTCGAAGCCGTTGGATAGGTTCTATTGGATAAAAACACATAAACAAGCTCTTCATCAGGATCTGCCCAAGTGTAAGTGCCAGTAAAACCACTATGTCCGAAGCTTTTTCGGGAAACACAACCACAGGTTGGACCCTTATCCTTTAATTGTGGCTTATCAAAGCCCACTCCTCTTCTAACGTTTTTATCACAGAAGTAACAGGTATTGAACTTTTTAACTGTTCTGGCTTCCAAAAAATGTTTACCACCATACTCACCACCCTGTAAGTACATTTGCATAATTTTGGCGACATCATTGGCATTGCTAAAAAGACCTGCATGACCCCCTACTCCACCTTGCATGGCTGCTCCCATATCATGAACATAGCCCTGTACTGTCTGGTATCGATAATATTTATCTTCCTCTGATGGAATTATCCTGTTTTTTGGGAAT
>CAZHJO010000370.1:0-3599 GCA_964532755.1 uncultured Maribacter sp.
GGGTTGGTATTTGTTTTGCAATCTATAACGGTATTGCAGCTGTAGTAGCATTTTTATTACCAATAGTGGCCAAGAAAACAAGTAGACGTATTACCCACCTAATGGCCTTGGTTTTAGGGGGAATCGGCTTGATATCAATCTTCTTTATAAAAGACCCCAACATGTTATTGGTATCCATGATAGGAGTCGGTATTGCCTGGGCCAGCATTCTTTCAATGCCCTATGCCATGCTTTCCAGTATTTTACCAGCAAACAAAATGGGCTATTATATGGGAGTTTTCAACTTTTTTATTGTTATCCCACAAATTGTGGCCGCAGGTATTCTCGGATTTCTGCTGAAATCATTTTTTGAAAATGATGCTATCTATGCTTTGATCATTGGAGGTGTCTCCATGTTAATTGCGGCACTGCTATGCCTAATTGTCCAAGACAATGAATCTAAAGATGAGGCCACTCTAACTAAAAATTAGACTTAGCGTTTTAATTTTGGAATAAATTATACGTTTTATCCATTCTTAGGTGACGCTACTATTGGTGAAAGGATTCGCAGTCTAATTTCCCATACTACAGATTGAATTGATAAATTTCTTTGTTATTTACTTATAAATCAGTAACTTATAGTGAACAAGAAAAAATATTTGCTATGGGAACTTTAAAATCATTGAACAAATGGGCCAACGCCCATTCCTATTATTTATTGGATTTAATCCGAGTTGCCTTAGGGATTTTTCTATTTGCCAAAGGGGTTGATTTTATGTCGAACCACGCCCAAATGGCAGAGGTGATAAAACCTTTTGAAAATATGCCAGGTGGCATGTTGATTATACATTATGTGGCTCCAGCCCACTTTGTTGGTGGTTTTTTAATTGTTATTGGATTGCTGACCCGGTGGGCCGTAATAGCGCAGTTACCTATATTAATTGGCGCAATAGTTGTGAATTTTCTAGGGGAAATGGATGTAAATAACCTTATCTTGGCATCAGTTACTTTAATTGTTTGCCTATTTTTTGTACTCTTCGGTTCTGGCAAACATTCAACTGATTTTTACCTAAAAATGGAGCAATAGAAGTTCGAATTCTTTGATAAACCCAGTTTATTCCTATATTTTTCTATGATATTAACATAAAGAAATATCCCGTGGATTGGATCAGGACAATCAGCTACGAAAAAGCATCGAACAAACTCAAAAGCATTTACAACAGGGTTATTGGACCTTATGATACCATAGACAATGCCTTAATGATCCATAATTTAATGCCACATACCCTGATGGGGCATATGACCTTATTTAAATGTGTTCTGCAGCAAACACTTTACCCAAAGTAGTACTTAGAGGCTATTGGGATTTATAAGCCTCTTAAATCTATGATCATTGTGCCAATCATTTAATGATAAACCTTGATTATGGACCAAGGTTTTTATAAACTTTATAAATTTCATGCCTCCAAAGCCCTTTTTACGTAAACTTTTGCCAAATGGGAACGGTATTCCACATCGGCAAAATGATCACTCATAACCTCAATGTCATCTATCGCGTGCGAAGCCGCATCACTGTTTCCTGAATACGCATCTTCAACCGCAATTGCCCGGTAGGGTGTATCTGACACACCGGTAACACCAACTTTGACAGAGTCTCCGTCTTTGACAACAGCAACCCCAACTACTGCAAAGCGTGATGCTGATTGAAAGAATTTCTGATAATTGCCATGGGACACTTTTGGAAATCGAACTGCGGTAATGATTTCATCTTCAGCAAGTGATGTAGTGAAGATTCCTTGAAAGAAATCGATTGCATCTATTGTTCTACTCCCATTTTTTCCTTCTACCTCTATTTTGGCCTCACAAGCGAGAATAGCAGCAGGGTAATCTGAAGAGGGATCGGCATGTGCTAAACTGCCACCAATAGTTCCACGATTTCTTACCTGCATATCCCCAATACATTTTACTGTTTGCGTAACGATATTCAATTTATTTTTTATCAAATTGGATTTTAGCACTTCGGAATGCGTACAATTTGCCCCGATTATGATTTCATCGCCCTTTTCGGTGATTGTATTCATCCCTGAAATTCCACTAATATCAATAAGTACTTCAGGACGATTCAGGCGTAATTTCATTGCCGGAATCAAACTATGGCCTCCCGAAAGGATTTTGGCATCATAACCATATTTGTCTAACAGGCTAACAGCTTCACTAATAGAGGATGCTTTTATATAATCAAACTTTGATGGTATCATGTTTTATTTTTTTGATTTTAATTTTGCATTGCTTTCCATACCCGTTGCGGTGTAACTGGCATTTGGATATCGGTTACTCCCAAATGCGATAATGCATCTACGACGGCGTTTACGACAGCTGGTGTTGAACCAATGGCTCCTGCTTCTCCAGCACCCTTGACCCCAAGAGGATTGTGTGGGCAAGGTGTTACAGTTCTATCCGATTCTATCATGGGCACATCATCGGCCCTCGGCATGGCATAATCCATATAAGATCCGGAAATCATCTGGCCAGATTCGTCATAAACCACTTCTTCAAGCATAGCTTGACCTATACCCTGTACAACGCCACCTTGTATCTGACCGTCGACGATCATTGGATTCATTACGTTTCCAACGTCATCGCAAGCTATAAAGCGCTGTAAGTCTACTTTGCCTGTATCTTTATCCACCTCAACAACAGCAATGTGTGTTCCAAATGGATAGGTAAAATTCGAAGGGTCGTAAAAACTGGAGAAATCCAAACCTGGTTCGAGACCTTCGGGGTAATCATGAGGAACATAAGCTGTCAAAGAGACATCGCCAAATGAAATGGATTTATCGGTACCTTTTACCGTCCATTTTCCCTCAGCATATTCCAAGTCCTTCTCCGCTGCTTCCAATTTATGTGCTGCTATTTTAGCTCCCTTTTCCAATACTTTTTCTACACTTTTTATAATTGCACTACCACCAACTGCCAAGCTGCGTGAACCATAGGTCCCCATACCAAATGCAACCTGATCGGTATCACCATGTTCTATTTCAATATCATCCATAGGGATACCTAATTTATCCGCTACAAATTGTGCAAAAACGGTTTCATGACCCTGTCCATGCGAATGGGAACCAGTCAAAACTTGTACCTTTCCCGTAGGCTGTACCCGTACGTGACCTACTTCGAATAATCCGGCACGTGCTCCTAAAGAGCCTACGACTGCTGATGGTGCAATACCACATCCTTCAATATAAGTGGAGATGCCTACCCCTAACAACTTTCCATTTTTACGAGCTTCTGCCTGTTCTTTTCTGAAATCCTCATAGCCTAACATTTCCAGGCTTCTTTTTAAAACCCCCTCATAATTACCACTGTCATATTGCAAGGCCACCTGCGTTTGATACCCTGGTTCATCGATGCCGTCAAATGGGGGGATAAAGTTCTTAAATCGGATATCGGCTGGGTCCATATTCATTTCTTTAGCCGCCTTTGAAATCATTCGCTCCAAAAGATAGGTGGCTTCCGGGCGGCCAGCACCACGATAGGCATCTACAACTACAGTATGAGTAAATGGTGCTATTACATTCAAATGAATCAAAGGAGTAGTATACACCCCTTGGAACAAAGTT
>CAZHJO010000371.1:0-3594 GCA_964532755.1 uncultured Maribacter sp.
AAAATTTACGGATGACGCTGAGGTAATCACTGGCGGTACATCATCCACTACTGTTACCGAGTAGCCATAGGCTGTCAACAGATCGATTGTATTTTGCTCCTCCGTACTGGCGGTACCGTCCGTTACCCATAAAATGGAGACGGGGCTTTCCAAACTATCTAAAATTCCATCGTTGTCATCATCCTCATCGCAAAGGTCATTAATCCCATCTCCATCGGAGTCAATTCCACCGGGGTCCGCACAGGGCTCATATATAGTGACCGTTGCGGTATCCGTTAAGCCGGACGCGGGACATAAACTTACGTCGGAATCTGATATTGTATAGTCAAAAGTGGTCCCGGGAAAAGGTACTCCTGCACTATAAGTGTAGGTCACCAAACCAAGATCCGCATCATCTATAACCACTGAACCTATTGCAGGCTGAACAACACTTTCAATAAAGAAATTATCCCCATCCGGTTCTGAATCATTGTCGAATAAGCTAATCTGAACTGAAATCGTAGTACTTAACGAAACTACCTCCAGATCATCATTCGCTATGGGTGCATTCAGATTTTGAAGACTTTCTGCATCTACTGTGGTCAAGGTATAATGGTTCGTTCCCGAAATCAAACTAGGTTGTGCGATACCCGTTGCAATAAGCCTGTTGGTGCCGTTTACAGGGTCATAAAAATTGGGGTAGTGCACTTCAATAAGATAGGTTTGGTTCTCTCCCAAAGGCAAACCAAAGTGCACAGCTTCGGGCTGTTGCGTTCCATGGCCAAATACCCCATTAACCTGTCTAAGTCCACTGACGATATTACCGTCACAATCCCGTATCAATACGTTCGTTCCTATGGCAGTTCTTCCTGAGAATCCTCCTGTGGAACCATCTGGGGCCCTATCTTCTGTGACATCAACAATGAGGTGATTATTTCTGTTTGCGGCCGGTAGATTATTAATCCAAAGTTGGTTACCTGAACTATGATTAATATTCATGTAAATATCCAGATCCCCATCATCATCCACATCTACCATAGTGGTCCCTTCACCATTTCTTGTATTAAAGGACTGTGCATCCAAAGTAAATGTCATAGCCGTGCCGCTTCCAATAGTTCCCGGAGCCGGTGTAGGGCTATTCAATTGATTGATAAAAAGATAACTTCGATTATCCCCAACTAAAAGAACATCAATATCCCCATCATTATCTATATCCCCGCCGGCCAATGCATCTATATCATCAGATGAACTGCCATTATCCGTATTTGCTGGTTGCGGCAATCCGGGAAAAACTCCACCCCCAAGGGCTGTCCATATTCCCGGTCCATCGTTTCTGAATATTTGCGTGAGGCCGTTTTCCGTCCAAACCGCATCCAGATCCCCATCATTGTCCAAATCCCAGAGTCCATTACCTCCTTTGTTATTATTATGGGCCTGGGCCAAATCAGATCCACTGGCGAAAGTTCCGCCCTGGTTTAAAAAGAAGTCGTTTTCATCCCGTTTACGCATAAAAATATCTACCCAGCCATCATCGTCTACATCCGCTGCCGTACCATAATCACCGTCTGTTGCAAACTGATTGAGTCCAAATTGCACAACACCAGGGCCATTACCTGTTGTAATATGGGTAAATAAAGTAGCTGCTGGAGGATTTACTATGGTGTGCGTAACATGGTTGATATAGTTGTTCCTCAGTAACTCGATTCCGAAGCTGTGACTGTCGAAAAAGATATCCAAATCCCCATCGCCCTCAAAATCGAAAAATCCAGCACCCTCAACGTTCAGCGGATTAATGGTAATGGTAGCACTTCCATTTTCGCCGACCGTTATAGGGGCAGTACCACCAATTCCATCACCAAAGGTGCCCGATGCATTTTGAATAAATATTTGAATGGCTACAACGGAACTGTTGCTACCATGGGAAGAGATCATAAAATCAGGAAGGCCATCGTTATTAAGGTCGCCCCAAGCCGCTTGTCGTTCCGCTGCATCACTTAACATTCCCGGTGCCAAGGTAGTTTGCACATTTGTGAATACCCCGCTAGTATTTTGCATTAGAAAACTTTTAGCCCCACCACTATTTTCCAATACCAGAACATCTAGATCTCCGTCAAGGTCAAAATCTGACCAAGCATGGCCCCCATCTTTGTTCTGATTTAGATTAAGTCCGTAAGCAGCCGCACTTTCAGTAAATGTGGTTTGGGCATAGATTTCGCCACAGCTAAATATGAGTAAACTCAGTAAGAAGCAGAAGCCCAGCTTGGTTGTTATGTGTTGAGAATTGCTCCTCATGGATGTGTTATTCAACTATAACCACTTATAATCAATTGGTTACAGTTTAAGATCTTATAAAAATCGAACCATTAGGTAAGCAAAAAAAAATATTGTTGTGAATTACCAGGAATGTGGCATTTGGTCCTTAAAAGATGTTGTTTCGTCGATAACGCATTAAATATCAAGTAATTAAATGTAGGAAAAATCACTAATTTCTATTTACCCTATACGTGATTCTGCGGTTGGTAATAACCGACTTGACCTTTACAGTTAAAGACCCAGAGCTTTCACCTTCCAATGGAATATTCTGATCATTGGTAATGTCCAATGGTGATAATGTATTTAAATAAGTACCAATATCCGAAGTAACAATATCAAAAGTAAAAGTACATGTACTACCTGCAGGAATATTAAGACCTGAAACGTTAAAGGTAGATGACCCAGGAACGGCCGTAATTGTTCCCCCAGAAGAAGATGTAGCATCCGGAGTTGGTGAAATTACCATCCCTGCTGGTAAATTATCTGTCAATGCAAAATTAGTCAATAAAACCCCTTTGGCAGGATTATCCACAACCAGTGTAACAGTTGCTTCATCACCCATAAACATAGTAGCAGGAGCAAAAGTTTTGCTCGATACTGCCGGGAACGCTATCTCATTGGAAATGGCAAAAACACCCCCCCATATTCCTTCACTGCTACTGCCGAGTAAGACATCTACAGTTGTAGTACCATTGGGTACGAGACCCGAAGCGTCAAAAACATCTATATCTATTCCCCAACTATAGTTGAAATTGGGGCTTCTTCCACCAACATCAACACCAAACTCAGAAATAGTCCCATTTAGGGTATTGTTACTTGGATTTAAGGCATTTGATAGTGCAGTACCCTCTACACTTACATAGTCACCAGATGAGCTGGCTTCACCATCAAAACCAAAATAACCGGCATGAGACTCGAAGGCACCTACCCCAGGCGTTAACAAACCCGTTACCGTAAAATTTTCATTGGCTCCAAAACCAAAAAAGTCGAAACCATCCCAGATACTTATTTTTCTTGTTTTTTCAGTAGGATCACTATAAACAACTACCATCGTCCACCCTCCATAAGGGCCTGTGAATGAGCTTCCTGTTGCAAGGGCAATATCCGCTACATAATAATTTCCGTTTCCTCCACCTTGTACAATGCTGGTGACATCGGCATGCGACATAAAGGAACGCCATCCGGAAAAGGCGCCAGTCTCAATATTTCTTACTTCGGCATTGATAGTCGTATAGGTTGATGCCCCAGGTTCCATAAACTTTACCTGATCAATATTCAAGGTGCCTGAAGGGTTTGTTATTC
>CAZHJO010000372.1:0-3586 GCA_964532755.1 uncultured Maribacter sp.
TTGGTTATTATTGATGTCGGTTCACATAATAAACTAGCTGGCCCCGATTTTTTCAATGCAAAAATCAATATTGATGGACAACTTTGGGCAGGTAACGTAGAAGTGCATATCAATGCCTCAGATTGGTATGCCCATCACCATGAAAGCGATATCAATTACGAAAATGTTATTCTTCATGTGGTTTGGAAAGAAGACAAGACCATTTATCGCAAGGATAATACCGTGATACCGACTTTGGAATTGTGTAAGTATATCCCAGGAGAACTGCTTGAGAGTTATCAGTCCTTGTTTGATAAAAGAAAAACTACTTTCATCAACTGTGAAAATGAGATTTCGAAGATTGATGCATTCGTTGTGAATAATTGGCTAGAACGGCTTTTTATTGAAAGATTGGAGGGAAAGGCGATTTTAGTCAACCGGCTTTTGGATGCTTCAAAGAATGATTGGGAAAGTGTGTTTTATACCCTGTTGCTAAAGAATTTTGGACTTAAAATCAATCGCGATTCATTTTTTAGCCTAGCCCAATCCTTGGACTTTGCTGTAGTCCGCAAGCTTCAGAAAAGCTTGCTTCAATTAGAAAGTGCCTTATTTGGGTTAACTGGATTATTGAAAGATGAATCGATTTTGGATTCATACTACTCCGAATTGAAAACTGAATACAATTTTATAAAACATAAATTCAACCTTAACGAAACGGGTGTTCTGATTCCAGAATTCTTTAAACTTCGTCCCCCGAACTTTCCAACCATACGCCTATCCCAATTTGCTAATTTATATAGCGAAAACCATAATTTGTTTGACAAAGTGGTACATGCACAGACCTTAAAGGATTTATATGAAATCTTTGGGATTTCTGCGAGCGATTATTGGGACAATCATTTTACATTTGGCAAAGAGTCTAGAAAAAGCGCTAAAAAGCTAACGAAACAATTCATCGATTTGCTGATAATAAATACAGTGTTACCTGTTAAGTTTTGCTATGATAAATATTTGGGAAATGAATCCAATGAAGCGATTTTCTCAATAATTGAAAACATAAAGAAAGAAGACAATAACATTCTGAAAAAATTCAACGCTTTAGGTATATCGCTAAGATCAGCAGGGGATAGTCAGGCAATTTTGCAACTTCACAATGAGTACTGTTCTAAAAATAAATGCCTTCAATGTGCAATTGGTGCTAGTTTATTAAATGGAAATATTTATTTTTAAGTCATGAATGTTTTCTATCAACTTTTATATTATCTGCAAAAAAGAGGCTTTGAAGTTTGCAGGCGAATTGCAGAGCGTATGGGTATTCGTGCTAGGGTTGTAAGAACATCGTTCATATACCTTACTTTCGTAACCTTGGGTTTTGGTTTTGCCCTGTATCTTTTTTTGGCTTTTTGGCTGAAAATAAAAGACTTGGTGCATACAAAAAGAACATCGGTTTTTGACCTGTAGTGTATGATTAGATTATTTCGTTCTAAAATATATATAGCCATAGCATTAATGGTGACCGCCTTAACCTCGGGTGTTTTGGGGTATCACTACCTTTCTGATCTCTCTTGGATTGATGCTGTTTATATGACAGTTATAACGATTACCACTGTTGGTTTTACAGAGGTGGGGCCCATGAGTCCTGAGACAAAGGTTTTTACCATTTTTTTAATTATAGCCAGTGTATTCATCTTTGCATTTGCTATTTCCGTAATTACAGAATATATTTTGAGTAGGAATTCCTTGGACTTATTAAAAAAGAAAAAAGTGAAAAATAAGATTAGTACACTCTCGAATCATGTGATTATTTGTGGTTTTGGTCGTAATGGCAATCAAGCTGCCCAAAGACTCAAGGCTTATAAAATGCCCTATGTTGTGGTTGAAAAGGATAGGGAAGTA
Source organism: uncultured Maribacter sp. (assembly GCA_964532755.1). Taxonomy (GTDB): domain Bacteria; phylum Bacteroidota; class Bacteroidia; order Flavobacteriales; family Flavobacteriaceae; genus Maribacter_A. The sequence goes on from CAZHJO010000372.1 coordinate 1,876, forward strand.
ATCGAAAAATACAGTGATACCGTACTTTTTGTTGAAGGTGATGCCAATGAAGATGAAGTGTTATACGCAGCTGGTATTGATCGTGCACATTATATTATTACCACACTACCCGATGATGCTGCTAATCTGTTCGTCGTGCTTTCCGCGAGACAGTTGAACAAGAAACTGAATATCATTAGTAGAGCTTCGCACATTACCTCACAGAAAAAATTAAAACTTGCTGGAGCGGACCAAGTAATCATGCCTGATAAAATTGGTGGTGATCATATGGCCTCGCTTGTGGTAATGCCAGATTTGATATCTTTTATGGATGAGTTATCCGTGGAGGGTGGTGATACCACAAATCTTGAAGAAGTAGCCATTGAGGATTTTTCCGAACAAGGGGAGTGCAATTCCCTCCGTGATTTGGATCTTAGGCGAAAAACAGGATGCACGATTATTGGTTATATAGCGCCTGACGGTAAATATACCATTAACCCAGAAGCAGATATGCCGCTTCAACCAAAGAGCAAGGTAATCGTTTTAGGAAGGCCTGAACAGATTCATAAGTTGAACAAAATGTTCCATATTTAATCCCTTTTCTTTTACATCATTATTTGATTGGCTAGAATATTTTTAGGATATTGCTGCCTTAGCTAAATAAACTAAAACCAAAAACAACCATTATGAAGTATAGACTTCTTTTACTTTTTACCTTATTACCACTTATTACAAGCGCACAAGAGAAAGGACTCGATGAGAAGGTCAATGATGCGTTTATGCCTTTTGCAATTTGGTGGGAAGGTTTTATATTGACCTCTATACCTATTGCTGGTTATGACTTGCCCCTTGTTCTGATTTTATTGATTTTTGGAGCTACATTTTTTACCATATACTTCAAGTTTCCAAATATTGCCAAATTTCCTTTGGCGATAAATACCGTAAGGGGCAAGTATGATGAACTAGACCACCACGGTGTAGAAAAAGCTGATTTGAATATTGTTGATGGTGATCTGGTTGATACAATTGGTGATGAAAGCAAAGAAGGTGAAGTAAGTCATTTTCAGGCCCTGGCAACAGCAGTTTCGGGTACAGTGGGATTAGGTAATATAGCAGGTGTTGCTGTTGCCATAGCAGTAGGAGGACCAGGCGCCACACTTTGGATGATTATCTGTGGCCTTATTGGTATGTCTACCAAATTTGTGGAATGTACTTTAGGTGTGAAATACCGTGATGTAGGGGATGACGGAACAGTATACGGGGGACCAATGTACTATCTCTCAAGAGGATTAAAGGAGAGAGGTTTTACCGGTTTAGGAAAAATCTTGGCCGCAATTTTCGCAGTACTATGTGTAGGAGCGTCGTTTGGTGGTGGTAATGCATTTCAGTCAAATCAAGCAGCGGTTCAACTGTCGACCATGTTGAACTTAGAGGGTGGAGCTACAGGTGTTATCATTGGAATTATTCTAGCGATCCTTGTTGGTATTGTAATAATAGGTGGGATTAAGAAGATTGCAAGTGTTACTGAGAAGATCGTACCTTTTATGGCAGGCGTTTATGTTTTAGCCTCTTTGGTCATCATTTTCGCAAATATTGAGTATATCGGAGATGCTTTTTCAATGATCTTCGCAGGGGCATTCACACCTGAAGCAGGACTAGGGGGAATTCTCGGCGTTATCATAGTTGGTTTTCAAAGAGCGGCTTTCTCGAATGAAGCTGGCGCCGGTTCAGC
>CAZHJO010000373.1:0-3582 GCA_964532755.1 uncultured Maribacter sp.
CACCCATTACCCCTACACTATTTACGGGTAAAAGCATGGCTCCGGCCTGCCAAACTTTATCATAAAGTCCCCATTCCCTTAGTCCATTAATGAAAATGGCATCAACTTCTTGTAAAATGGCCACTTTATCCCGAGTTATATCCCCTAAAATACGGATGGCCAATCCAGGTCCGGGAAAGGGGTGCCTACCTAATCGTTCATCTTCAATCTTCATACTTGCACCTACCCTACGCACCTCATCTTTAAACAACATTTTCAAAGGCTCCACTACTTTCAATTTCATAAAATCAGGCAATCCACCCACATTATGATGACTTTTAATTGTTGCCGAAGGGCCACCGGTTACTGAAACCGATTCTATAACATCTGGATAGATGGTGCCTTGCGCCAACCATTTCGCATCCTTTACCATATGCGATTCATCATCGAAAACATCAATAAAGACCTTACCAATGATCTTGCGTTTTTTCTCAGGATCACTTTCTCCTGCCAATGCATCCAAAAAGCGTGCCGAAGCATCCACCCCCTTAACATTTAACCCCATATGCTCGTATTGATCCAAAACATCCTGAAATTCATTTTTTCTAAGTAATCCGTTATTCACGAATATACAATGCAAGTGCTTGCCTATTGCCTTGTGCAATAAAACGGCAGCTACAGTAGAATCCACACCACCTGATAAGCCCAAAATGACTTTGTCATTACCTATCTTCGATTTTAATGCTGCAACTGTGGTATCTACGAAAGCATCTGGTGTCCAGGATTGTTCAATTCCTGCAATATGTATTAAGAAGTTTTCCAAAATCAATTTTCCCTGTGTAGTATGATACACCTCAGGATGGAATTGAATTGCATAGGTCTCTTCGCCCTCTATTCTATAGGCCGCATTCTTTACATCACCAGTGCTAGCCATAACAACTGAATTCTTGGGAAGTTCTTGAATGGTATCACTATGACTCATCCAAACCTGTGATCCATCGGTAATTTCATAAAAGAAAGGCTCATCGTTTTTGATAGACCTCAACCTCGCCCGGCCATATTCCCTGGTATTTGATGGCGCGACGTTGCCACCATTAAAATGGGCCAAATATTGTGCCCCATAACATACCCCTAGTAATGGCATTTTTCCCTTGATTTTTGTTAGATCGGGATGTGGCGCATCGTCGGCTCGAACCGAATATGGAGATCCTGAAAGTATCACCGCTTTATAGGCGGTCATATCTTCGGGCACTTTATTGTAAGGTTTAATCTCGCAATAGATGTTCAATTCTCTTACCCTTCTGGCAATGAGTTGTGTGTATTGTGAACCGAAATCAAGTATTAGGACGTTGTTTTGCATGGGCAAAAATAGTGAAATGCAAATTTTGTGAAAGAATCTTTCAGGTATATTTATTCAAGAATTCCGAAACTTATAAACAAGCACATGACATTATTAGTAGTTGCAAGAGGATGAATTATAAATTGAATTGGGATTCGTCCAGAGAAAAATCTGTAAAAGCCACTGATAACTCAAGGATTTTGACAAGAAAATCCTTATATTTATGAGACAAAAAGCACCCTTGGTGAAACAAATCGTGAACTACTGAAAATTCTCGGATACTATTTACAATTGTTGTCAATTGACCTTTTCAATAGCTGAGAATGTGCTGATAATTATCATTAACTAATCATATAAATGTAAAACCAAAAGATATGCAGACAGAAGCAGTATATTCAAGTGACCTTACCTTTAATTTAGAGATTTGGAAAAGGGAGTTAAAGTTTCACATGTCCGAATTGGATATGTTTCAATTAAAATTGGAAGAAATTGCAGGTAGGGAAGATATTGGAAAATCCTCATTAGAACTTGAAAGTTTTCAGAATAAAATAATAATCGAACGGGCCGCGATCATTAAATTACTTCATCGCTGTCGTGCTAAATTGGGAAATTTACACAGTGCGGATCATTATAAAAATATTGATGGTCAAATACAGTATGAAAAACGTTCACTGTACGATGATTTAAAACATTATATAAAATTGCACTATGAATTCAAGGAAGCCATTATGGACTTCTTTCTAAAATGGTTGTAGTACGATTTACCGAATAGCTATAAAAAGAAAAAGCCTCGACCCTACATCGAGGCTTTTTAAATCAAAATCAAAAAACCAACCTAAACACATGAACTAATTAATAACTAAACTAAATTTCTAATTCATAGCAATTTGTATATATAACAACGTAACTATAAAATACCCTACTTTTTTTTTTGGGTTTTTTTATTAGAAGCCTTACTTACTTGAATTTTAAGCTTGGTTGAATCGTTTCAACAAATACCGTTTATACCGCTGACCTTAAAATGAAAACACAACAATTGCTTATCTTTATATATAATTAAGTACAAAAAAATGCCCGATAATATCTTTGAGAAAATAAAACAGGAATTAAAAAAGGGGGCCTTTAAAAAAGGGCACTATTTTAAATACTTTACGCTGGCAACACTTGGTGTGGACAAATTTGCCAGACTAAGACTAGTGGCCTTACGAAATGTTTCAGATGATCTTAAAATGACCTTTTTTACTGACAAACGGTCGAAAAAAGTATTGCACATTAAGGAGAACAATAGGGTGAGCTTACTCTTTTATCATCATAAAAAACTAGTTCAACTTCGAATTGAGGGAATTGCACGAATTAATAATGATCAATTTCAAATTCAAAAATCCTGGGAGCAAATAGGAGTTGAGGCAAGGAAGGATTATATCACCAAAGAAGCTCCCGGAAGTGCGATTACTGACCCAGAAACATTGGAATATCTTAAAGAAGGGGATTATTTTTCGATAGTGGAGATTGATCCTTTTAGGATTGAATACCTTAGACTTAAGAAAAAAGGGCACACCAAAATCAAGTATTACAAAAAAGGTGACGCCTGGTCAAGTGAATATCTTGTTCCTTAAACTATCTATTAATCCATAGTCTCCAAAATAGCTGCAATATCCTCGATGGTCGTATCCGGATTAATAAAGCAAAATCGTGCAATCGTTTCTGCAACATCGTTTATAATCCATTTGGTAGGGGCTACAAGGGCAAATCCATCTCTATGGTTTTTATAGGTCCATTTTCTATAATCGTCTGGGGACCACCCTATACGCCTGAACAATACACAAGAAAGGCTAGGCTCTCGAACCAATTCCAAATGCTCACGATCATCGATGAGTTCCCCAGCCAAATTCGCCAATTTTATCCCCATTTCAACGGCCCATTTGTATTTATCCGTGCCATGCATGGCCAATGAAAACCACAAAGGTAGCCCTCTTATTCTTCGTGTCAACTGAATTTGATAATCAGCCGGATTAAATCCGCTTGCCCCCTGATCCTTGAAAATCTCTAAATAAGATCCTTCCTGCGCATGTGCGGCCTTTGCCAATTCTGGGATTTTATATATTACAGCACCACAGTCATAAGGAGAAAACAACCATTTATGTGGATCAATGGTTATGCTATCGGCTTTTTCGATACCATTGAACAAATGGCGAACCGAATCTGCCACTAATGCCCCACCGCCATAGGCAGCATCTACATGAAACCAAAGTTTTTCCTGTTCA
>CAZHJO010000374.1:0-3578 GCA_964532755.1 uncultured Maribacter sp.
GCGGCAAGGTTAAAAAAGCGAATTACCGATATTCAGTATAACAGAAGTGAGGATAAATTCGGTTGGAGATTCAAGGTGTGATCAATTGTTCGCATTAGCTGCATAAAGGGGCCTTTACAGGCCCTTTACTATTTGTCTAAAATTCCTTCAATATTGGGCTTAAAATAATTAGGGCCTTTAAGAACTTTCCCATCTTCCCTATAAATTGGCTTGCCATCCTCACCTAGTTTACTCATATTACTTCGTTGAATCTCTTCAAACACTTCCTCTATTTTATGCTGCATACCATGCTCCAATATGGTTCCACATAAAATGTAAAGCATATCTCCCAAAGCATCCGCAACTTCAACCAAGTCATTATTGTTGGCTGCCTCATAATATTCTTTGTTCTCCTCATCCATCAAATTGAAGCGGAGTAAATTCTTTTTCTCACCTAAATCAGCCCTCATGGACTTTGAAACCCCCAAACCAAAAGAATTATGAAATAACTCTACAGCACTTATTTTATGCTTCATTCTTATACAATTAGATTAGCTTTGCGTAAAAATATAAAATGGGTAGGGAAATGTTGGATGAATTTATCCACAACCATAAAGGTAGAGATACCAATAGATAAGGTTAGGTAAGTAAATTCAATACTTCTTATTTTTATTTTCACTGAATAACTAATTTGTATATACATTATGTTCAGCATCGGACAACTAATTTTTGCCATACTTTTTGTTGTAGTTTTTTCTGTGGTCATTACCCTTATGTACAAAAAGGATAAAGAATTGCATGCAAAAAATTATAAGGGTGTGAAGTGGGTGGGGATATTCTTCATAATTTTCTTATTAATCCTATTTTATATTAAGTATTTACTTAAGAATTAACTTAAAGTTTACATATACCACAAAAATTAACACTTTTACAACAATTCATGCGTTTTGACCCGTATATAATACCAAACACCGTAATTTTACGTTAATCATTCAAAGGGGCAACTTCATGGTGACATTTCTAACAATAGTTTTTCTTCTAGTTTGCATTAACGCAGCAATGATGTTTACAAGTCTATATAGTATCAATAGGAACAAGAGTGCAGCAAAGAAAAAAACAGCAAGACCAACACTTTCAAAAATCTATCCTATAGATTTAGTTACTTCTACCTACAAGAAAGCGGTTTAGTTATTACCTTTAAGAAATATTTTTCGGAAATAATTGTTTTTCATATTTAATTGGAAAACCATATTCTAATTATAGGTGTATACAATATTGCTCAAGGTACATGAAACAAATGTTACTTGTTTTTTTAGGAGGAGGCTTAGGTAGCTTACTTAGATATATAATCTCCAAAAGTTTCAATACTTATTTTCAACACTTTTATCTTGGAACATTCTTAGTCAATATACTAGGTTGTCTTATCATAGGGCTGGTACTTGGCATTTCCTATAAAAACAATTTTCTGTCCCAAGACCAAACTTTATTATTGACTGCCGGATTTTGTGGTGGTTTTACTACTTTCTCATCTTTTGCTTTGGAAAATCAAACTTTGCTTAAGTCAGGTGAGATTTTCTATTTTTCATTTTATACTATTGCTAGCATCACTGTAGGTATAATCGCAGTGATTTTGGGACTATGGCTTTCTAGGATATTGTAAAATAACTAAAACATCCATCTTTCATTGCAATTCACCATTTGCTATCATTTTTTGTTTTTTCGTAAATAATCTTCAAGGAACTTACCTAAAAGTCTGTTTTAAATCAATATGCTGTCGATTTAAATAGATTCCTATCTTCATATTTTCAAAAAGTTATATATAATTTAATATTACCCCTAATTATTTAGGGTATAATTTGCGTTTATAATAAAAATAATAAATGTACCCCCTGATTATTTAGGGGTGTAAGATATTAAATCTATATATTTGTCGCCGTAATCAATAAATCAATTATGAAACAAGTCGAGGCAATTATTAGAAAATCCAAATTTGATGATGTAAAGAATGCATTGCATCAAATTGAGGTAAACTTTTTTAGTTACTGGGATGTAACAGGAGTTGGCAATGAGAAACAAGGACATGTATACAGAGGTATTTCTTATAGTACCAGCGATATCCAAAGAAGATATTTGTCCATTGTCATTTCCGATGAGTTTTTGGAAAGAACCGTGGAAGCTATTTTGGAATCCGCTTATACAGGAAATGTAGGCGATGGTAAAATATTCGTTTCCGAAATTGTCGAGGCCTATAGAATTAGGACCAAAGAAAACGGACACTCAGGAATCAACTAAGTATTAAACAACTAAACTTTTACAAAATGGATGCAGGAATTTTTACAGCGAACAATGTTTGGATGATGGTTTGTACGGCCCTCGTTTTCTTTATGCACACGGGGTTTTCCTTATTGGAAATTGGGCTAACCAGAGAAAAAAACACAATCAATATTTTATTCAAGAATGTCTTTATTATATGTGTAGGAATTTTGATGTACTACATAGGAGGATTTAATTTAATGTACCCGGGCGATTTTAACGGATTCATTGGATTTGCCGGTTTTGGCCTACCTATTGGGGCAGATGGACTTACACCTGAATATGCCGATGGGGGTTATACGTATTGGACCGATTTCTTGTTCCAAGCGATGTTCGCGGCCACAGCAGCGACAATTGTTTCGGGTGCTGTTGCTGAACGTGTCAAATTAGGGGCTTTTATGGTATTTGTGATTGTATATGTAGGCTTGGTATATCCAATAGTAGGATCATGGCAATGGGGCGGTGGTTTCCTTTCTACTCTAGGTGGTGACGAAGGTGGTTTCTATGACTTCGCAGGTTCAACACTAGTACACTCTGTTGGTGGATGGGCGGCACTTGTCTTCATTTATCTACTGGGATCACGAATTGGTAAATTCGGGGAAGATGGCAAACCCAAAGCGATTCCAGGCCATAATATTCCATTGGCCGCTGTTGGAGTTTTTATACTTTGGTTAGGGTGGTTTGGTTTCAATGGGGGATCAGTACTTTCAGCAGATCCAGCATTAACTTCCTTGGTTTTGGTAACCACAAGTTTGGCTGCTGCCGCAGGTGGGGTTTCGGCTTTTTTCACGTCTTCAGTACTCTACAAAAACTTTGATTTAACGATGTTTTTAAATGGTATTTTAGGTGGTCTCGTAGGTATAACTGCAGGTGCCGACTTAATGTCGCCATTGGAAGCTATTATCATAGGTCTTTTGGCAGGTGTTATCATTGTTCTTGGTGTTGCTTTAATAGACAAACTAAAACTGGATGACCCTGTAGGAGCTGTAGCGGTTCACCTTATTTGCGGTATCTGGGGAACATTGGCCGTTGGGATTTTTGGTGATAAAGCGGGTATAGATCAGTTCATTTATCAATTAACAGGAGTGGGAGCAGCTGCAGTTTTCTGCTGCCTTACAGCTTTTATTATAATATTCGTCCTAAAGAAAACCATGGGTATACGTGTGTCGAAAGAAGAGGAAATTGAAGGATTGGATATTCACGAACACGGAATGGATGCATATCCTGATTTTAGAATGAACCAACATTAATATAATAAAACGGAGCGTTTGGCAGAACGCTCCGTT
>CAZHJO010000375.1:0-3566 GCA_964532755.1 uncultured Maribacter sp.
CCAGTCAAAGTTTTGATCTTATAGCTGGAATGACCATTAAGGATTTTTTAGAGGCCAAAGTATGGACTATAATTGTTATTAATTTTCTTATATGGTCATTCCTTTCGTTCGCCTTAACGGTGTTTGCAAAAGTCAATGTCTATAAATTGATTATTGGCGTTGGTACGTTCGCCTTGGCACTTGCATTTGCCGGTAACGATTTGGTTAATTTCATTGGGGTACCCATCGCCGCCTATCAATCGTACGAGGCATGGTCCGTATCCGGTATCGCCGCGACAGAATTCAGCATGGATATTCTCGCGGCTAAAGTGCCTACACCAACATTGTTATTGTTCATTTCTGGCATGATCATGGTGGCTACCTTATGGTTCTCTAAAAAAGCACGTTACGTTGCTGACACGGAAATCAACCTTGCAAGGGAAGGTGAGGCCAAAGAAAAGTTTCAACCCAATGTTTTATCAAGGGGAATTGTAAGGATGTCCGTTGCACTTTCAAGGGCATCAGCACTTTTGCCTAAGTCGATTCAAAACAAAATCGATACGCAGTTCAATAGACCAATAATTGCGCTTTCCAATGAAAAAACCTATGAATTGCCCGCTTTTGATATGGTGAGGGCTGCGGTCAATCTTATGGTTGCAGGTATTCTGATATCAATCGCCACCTCTTACAAATTACCCCTATCCACAACGTATGTTACCTTCATGGTGGCGATGGGTACATCCTTGGCAGATAGAGCTTGGGGTGCTGAAAGCGCAGTTTATAGAGTTGCCGGAGTTCTCAATGTGGTGGGAGGATGGTTTGGGACAGCAATTATAGCTTTCATTGCATCAGGGGCTATATTGACCATAATAAGCTTTGGAAAAGGAGCAGCCATAGCCGTTCTACTATTCGTTGCAATTTTATTATTGGCTCGAAACTATATTTCGTACAATAAAAAGTCCAAGGAAATCAAGGCCGAAGATAGTTTGAGAAAAGCAGAAAGTAGTTCAGTACAAGGTGTTATCGAAGAAAGTGCCAATAATATCTCTAGTGTAATCAAGCGTACAAACAAGATATACACTAAAACTATCAACAGTTTGGCAAGGCGAGATTTAGACCAATTGAAAAAGAGCAAAAAACAGGTTTCAAAACTAACTGGAGAAATTGACGAACTGAGGGATAACCTTTTCTATTTCATAAAAAATCTCGACGAAACCAGTATTGGTGCGAGTGACTTCTATATCAATATTCTAGGTTACTTAACAGATATTGCGCAATCACTGGATTATATTACTAAAATCAGCCATAAACACGTAAACAACAATCATAGGAAATTAAAATACAATCAGATAAAGGAATTAAAGCAATTGGATTTAGAGTTGGAGGAGCTGTTCAACAAGACCAAAAATGCATTTGATCATCGTTCCTTTGAGGAAATAGGAATCGTATTGACCAATAAACATGTCTTGTTCAATATGGTTTCCGATAAAATCCATAAACAGGTAACTAGAACACGAACTGAAGAATCTAGTCCTAAAAACACTACTTTGTATTTCTCGATACTTTTAGAAACCAAGGATTTATTGAAGGGCAGTATGAACCTTCTGGAATTATACTATCATGAACATGATAGTAGTATTGCGCCAGCAAGGTTAAGGGAACAGTCTTTTCGAGAGCCAAAGAAAAAGCCTATCTTAGAGAGATAAATAGGCAACTATGGTTAGGTACATCTTCGTTTTTATATTCCTCATTGGTTTCTCGAGCATCAATGCCCAGGAAATTTCTGCCTCAGCTTTATTGGATAAGGCCATTGCCTATCACGACCCAAATAATCTCTGGGATGTTTTTCAAGGGAAACTGTTCATCACCTTGAGCTATCCGGATGGAAGGGAAAGACTTAGCGAGGTAGAAATTGATCTTCCTAAGGAATACTTCAGATTAACTTCAAAAAAAGAAGATACTATCATTGAACAAACCGTGGTAAAAAGTGACTGCACTTTTAAACTGAATGGAAGCAACTCCATCTCCGAAGAGGAAAAGAAAGCATATCGTCTGAGTTGCGAACGAGCTCTATCCATGAAGAATTATTATACCTATCTATACGGTCTACCCATGAAATTAAAAGATCCCGGCACCCAATTGGATTCCGTGGTACAAACCAAAAACTTCAAAGGAAAAGAATACTTGGTATTAAAGGTAACCTATGACCAGAGTGTGGGTAAAGATGTTTGGTACTTTTATTTTGATCCTTACAATTTTGCAATGGAAGTCTATCAATTCTTTCATGACGAATCTAAAAATGATGGAGAGTATATTCTCTTGAGCGAACTGGAAAATGTGGCCAGTATAAAAATGCCTAAAATCCGGGAATGGTATTACAATAGTGATGATAAACATTTGGGCACAGATGTGCTCACCAAAGCCACATCACTCAAGTGAACGCGTATAAATTATTGTTTTACCTGGGTCTTATTGGCATTTTGAACCAACAACCCATTTTGCTCCTCGGCTGTATATACTTGGATAATTATATTTTCAATTTTTTCAAATGAATAAATGCTATGTATTTTTATTCTTCATTGCTTTTACAATTACCCCTAGGGTAACCTCACAGGTACCAATAGACCTTTCAAATGATACCAGTAACGTTTCATCACCATTTTATGCTGGATTAAATGGTTATTTTTCATACCGCATACCAACGTTGATCCAATCAAAAAAAGCACTAATCGCTTTTGCAGAGGGCAGAAAGAACTCTACTAGCGATTTTGGTGATATAGATCTGGTTTACAGAAGATCTACCAATAAGGGAAAATCGTGGGAACCCATTGAGGTTTTGATAGACAAGGACACCATTGCTGTCCAAAACCCCGTACCCATATATGTGGAGGAAAAAAACAAAATCGTTCTTTTATTCAACATTACTTCCCAGAGCGAACATGACATATTAAATAATGAATATGACCCAAAGGATGAACGAAAGGCATACGTAACCTATTCCTATGATGATGGTAAGAGCTGGTCAATTCCAAAGGATATTACACGGGATGTAAAACTACCCCATTGGAGATGGCATGCCATAGGTCCTGTTCACGGCATTGAACTAAATTTTGGTGACCAAAAAGGGCGACTGGTAGCGCCGGTGGCCATAAGTATTGAGAAAGGCCAAAAAGCCTATTGTATGGCTTTGATTTATTCAGATGATCGAGGAGAGCACTGGAAGATTGGTGCTATTGACAACAATTTGACCGATGATGTTCAAAGCAACGAAACGACTATTGTAGAATTGACCAACGGCCATATTTATGTAAATACAAGGGACCACCTTGGCGGTTCGCGTGAAAAGAATCGAGGAGAAACATATAGTACGGATGGCGGACTCACTTTTACCAAACCCATTATCGAATCTGACAAATTCCCAAGTCCAATTGTTCAATCCGCGTTATTGCGCTGGGAAAGTACCTTAGATGGTAAACATGACATGATTCTTTTCTCTACACCATCAAATACAGGTAAAAGGGAAAACCTTGTAATAATGGCAAGTTATGATGAGTCAAAACATTGGGAACCTATTTTTAAGATACATC